>SBFU01000208.1 GCA_006227785.1 Burkholderiales bacterium | reverse complement strand
CGCACATGGCAGCTCATGGACTGGAAACCTGGAACAGGTTCGCTCAGGCGCCACCCTTCCGCTTCAGCCGTGGTCTTGCGCAGTCTGGGTCGGTGGATGTCGTAGCCTTTGGTATCGCGCATCAGGCGGGTGAGTTTGGCCATGCTGACCGGCGCATCGAGCTGCAGCTCGGAAAAGGCAAGTTGCTCCAGCACCTTGCCGTCCGGACCCAGCGTCTGAAGCTTCACCACCAGACCGGTCGACATTTCCGACCAGATGCGGTAGCCGAACCGCAAGCCATCCTTGGGAACGATCTCAACCACCTGGGCCTTGTGGCCAGCGACCCGATCGGTCCCCGCTTCGCGGTGGGTGTAGAACTCCGGGATCAGGTTGCTGGGTGTGCGCAGCAGCTCGGGAAACAGGCCCAGCGACTCGCGCTTGTCCACCCAGGCGAGCTTGCTTTCCGGCGCAAAGGTGATGACGTCGCTGTCGCGGCGTACGGTCATCCGCGGTTCGCCCGTCAGGGTATCGATGCGCTCCATCTGCTGCTGGCCGTCACAGACATGCCAGATGCGCGACGTGGACATGTCACCGCCAGCGCTGACCACGAATGTGCCAACGTAGGCACGCTGGCGAGAGGCATCGTGGATGCGGGTGAGCCAGTCGTTCAGGCTGCGCTGGGGCTGCGCAGACGATGCGGCAGCGCTCGGCGTCTGGGCGTGCACCAGTGCCCCACAGGCACAGGCGAGAACAGGCAGCACCAGCTTGCGCCAGAGGGCGAACCTGAACCGGGAACGTATGCGGCGGACGTCGGCGAGGACGGCCAGACCTGATGGCGAAATGGCAACCGTCGTCATGGGCATCAGGTCAGCGCGAAGGGGCGTCGAAGGTGGCGTTGCGCAGGAAGCCGGCTGGCATCTGCAAGGCGGACATGCCCCCGTGCTGCCGGTGTTCTGCCATCAGGGCCTCGAGCTGCGGATCCCGAATCACCGGGCCCTGGCCCGAAGGCACCACGACCAGCGGCTGAGGGGCCGGAGCGTTCACCAACTCGACCTTTGGCTGCGTTGCGACAGGCGCGGAAATGGCCAGCTGGGACCCGTCGACGGGTTGCGTGAGTGAGCCGGTGATGCCCCAGCTGACCGCCATCACGGCCGCCAGCGATGCGAGACCGGCCACCATCTTCCAGCGGAAAATGGCGTCGTTGGCGCTGGGGCGATCGACCAACTCGGCAGGCACCGGCGTGGCCACCGGCCGGTTCACGGCGACCGGCTCAGGCTGCCCCTGCGGGGGCTCGGCAGCGAGCCGGGTCCGCAAGGTCGCAAGGAAATGCTCCGGAGGCACGCCAGTCACCGCAGGCGCACTGCCGCGCAGCACATCACCGATAACCTGATAGCGGTGCCAGCGGGCGCGCGCCTGCGCGTCGTCTGCGAAAGCCGCCAGCATGCCATCGATCTCGTGGTCGAAGGCTTCGCCATCCACCAGGGCCGACCAGGCCTCGTCGGCCTCCATCGCCTGCTGGGCTTCGTGGTTCGTTTTGATGTTGCTCATAGAAACTGTCCGTTCACCCACCCTCACAGGTCGTCCGTGTTTGTCGTGTCCTGTCACCAGCGCTTGCCCGTCTGGCGTTCCAGCAAGGGCTTGATCCGACCCGAAATGGCTTCTCGCGCCCGGAAAATCCGGGAACGGACCGTTCCGATGGGACAGTCCAGGGCCTGAGCGATCTCCTCATAACTCAAGCCCTCGATTTCCCGCAAGGTGATGGCATTGCGCAATTCCTCGGGCAACGCTTCCATGGCGGCATTGACCGCCTCGGCAATCTCCTTGCTGGCCAGCACCGCTTCGGGTGTCTCGGTGTCGGCCACTCCCGAATTTAGTTCGCGTTCGGGCCCGGAAGTTTCATCGTCATCACCGGTCTTCATCTGAGATTGATAGACCAATGGGTCACGTTTCAGCTCAAGCAGTTGCTTTTTGGCCGTGTTCACCGCAATCCGGTAGAGCCAGGTGTAGAACTGGGCATCACCGCGGAACTGAGCCAGAGCCCGGTAAGCCCGGATGAAGGTTTCCTGCGCAATGTCTTCCACCAGATCGGTGTCGCGCACCATGCGGCCGATCAGGCGCTCCACGCGGCGCTGGTAGCGAACCACCAGCATTTCGAATGCCCGCTGGTCGCCGGCCAGGGTGCGCTGGACCAGCATGACATCGCTGTCAGGTGCTTGGGGGGCGAAGTTGTCTTCAGGGGGCATGGGCGCCGAAATATAACCCAATCCCCTTCACGCGCCGGGGTCTCATGCGGAGTCCAGCGGTCGCACAAGGCCTCTTGGGCCAATGAAGGTTGCGGCGATGTGCACCGGACCCATGCTGGCGTCTAGGCTGACATTGCCGTCCAGGCACGGCGCAGATCCAGCCAGCGTGCGGGATCCGAAGCCCGACTGGCGCTGATCCACAGCGCTCTCCCTCGGACAGGCCGCAAACGGAACAAGACATGGGACTGCAGATCCAGCGCCACTTCGATCCCGAGCAGGTCCGTGACCTGGCCTGTCTTGCCGTCGCACCAACGCCATAGGCCAGCCGGCTCACTGGCGCCCGGGCCGGTCTGGACGACTGCCCAGCGAAGCCGCCCGGCGGGCCAGCGACGCCACAATGGCCAGGCCCATCCTGACCAGAGCAGGACAAGAAGTCCGGCCAAGATGGCCAGCGGCCGCTGGGCCGATGATTCGGACTGCGACAACCACCACAACAGGCCCTGAAGCATCGGCAGCAAACCGCCGGCAACCAGGAGAGCGGCCACGGGCCAGCAACGGCAAATCGGGTAGTCGACGGGCGGAGGCTGACGCATGGATCTGACGCCCCGTGGCATCAGCCGGCGGGTCTGGCCGGCTGATCAGACACGCCTGAACACCAGCGTGCCGTTGGTACCACCGAAGCCAAAGTTGTTCTTCATGGCCACGTCGATCTTCATGTCGCGCGCGGTATTGGCACAGTAGTCCAGGTCACATTCGGGATCCTGGTTGAAGATATTGATGGTCGGGGGACTTTTCTGGTGGTGCACGGCGAGCACCGTGAACACGCTTTCGATGCCGCCCGCGCCACCCAGCAGGTGACCGGTCATGGACTTGGTCGAATTGACGACCACCTTCCGCGCATCCTCGCCCAGCGCGGCCTTGATGGCATGGGTTTCATTGACGTCGCCCAGCGGTGTCGAGGTTCCGTGCGCGTTGAGGTACTGCACCTGGTCGGCATTGATACCGGCGTTGCGCATGGCATTGAGCATGGCCCGGCGCGGTCCGTCCATGTTGGGGGCCGTCATGTGCCCAGCGTCGGCGCTCATGCCATAGCCGCTCAGTTCGGCATAGATGCGGGCACCACGGGCCTTGGCCCGTTCGTATTCCTCCAACACCATCACACCGGCACCCTCCCCGAGGACGAAACCGTCGCGATCGCGGTCCCAGGGGCGGGATGCCGTGGCCGGATCATCGTTGCGGGTGGACAAGGCGCGCATGGCCGCGAAACCACCCACGCCCAGCGGCGAGACGGTGGCCTCGGTGCCGCCAGCCACGATCACGTCAGCGTCACCGTATTCGATCTTGCGCGCTGCTTCGCCGATGCAATGCAGGCCGGTGGTGCAGGCCGTGACCACCGCCAGGTTCGGGCCCTTGAAGCCGAAACGCATGGACACATGGCCGGACACCATGTTGATGATGGAGGCAGGGACGAAGAAGGGAGAGACCCGCCTCGGACCCCGGTTGCTCAGTTCCGCATGGGTTTCCTCGATCAGTGGCAGGCCACCAATGCCCGAGCCGACGATGCAGCCGATGCGCGTTGCCTCTTCCTCACCCAGTGCATCGCCCACCGGCAAACCGGCGTCTTCCACCGCCTGCTGGGCGGCCGCAATGCCATAGTGGATGAAGGTGTCCATGGTGCGCGCTTCTTTCGCACTCATGTAGGACTCGACATCGAAGCCCTTGACCTCGCCCGCGATCTTGCACGCAAAGGCAGACGCATCGAAACGGGTGATGGGAGCGATGCCGGATTGACCGGCCAGCAGGTTGCTCCAGGCTTGGCTGACCGAATTGCCGACGGGGCTCACGCACCCCAGCCCGGTCACGACGACACGGCGACGACTCATTGCATGACCTCCGCACGCGCGCTGGCGTGCTGCGTGTTTCTCAAGGCCCGCTCAAGCTCGCTCTTGGTGCGTCTGGCGGACCCGGTTGCTGCACGCGGTGTGCACCAGTCTGCCACCGCGCCAAGAAAGGCCACCCAGTCGGCGGCCTCGGCTGCCTCAGGCTTTCTGGTGGGCCAGGGCGTAATCGATGGCGTTCTGGACCGTGGTGATCTTTTCGGCGTCTTCGTCGGGGATCTCGATACCGAATTCGTCCTCGAGGGCCATCACCAGTTCCACGGTATCGAGCGAGTCGGCACCCAGATCGGCGACGAAGGCCTTTTCATTGGTGACCTGACCTTCTTCCACGCCGAGTTGTTCGGCAATGATTTTCTTCACACGTGCTTCGATATCGCTCATAAGTCCCTCTGAGGGTGGTTGAAATACAGGGCGCCATTTTAGCCGCCCCCGGTTTTCGATCCGGGCGGGCAGCCAGGCGGGGATCGGACCGGGCCTTCAGGCCATGAACATGCCGCCGTTGACGTGCAGTTCCTGGCCGGTGACGTAGCCGGCGTGGGGATGCGCCAGGTAGGCGACGGCATGGGCAATGTCCGACGGTTTGCCCAGGTGCCCCAGCGGAATCTGACCCAGCAGGGCCTGCTGCTGGGCCTCGGGCAGGGCTGCGGTCATGTCGGTTTCGATGAAACCGGGTGCCACGCAGTTGACGGTGATGTTGCGGCTGCCCAGTTCACGGGCCAGCGCACGGGTCATGCCGGCCACGCCGGCCTTGGCGGCAGCGTAGTTGGCCTGACCAGCGTTGCCCGAAGCGCCCACCACGCTGGTGATGCTGATGATGCGTCCATAGCGCTGCTTCATCATGGGTCGGATGACAGCACGACTGAGACGAAAAACCGCTTTCAGGTTGGTGTCAAGCACCGCATCCCACTCTTCGTCCTTCAGGCGCATGGCCAGCATGTCACGGGTGATGCCTGCATTGTTGACCAGCACGTGCAGAGCCCCATGTTCCTTGACCAGCGCGTCAACCAGCGCCTCGGCGGCCCCGCCGTCGTTGACATCCAGCCTGGCACCGCGGCAGCCAGGAAAGGCCGTCAGCGTCTGGCTGATGCGGGCGGCTCCATCGTCGGTGGTGGCCGTTCCGACCACCTTCAGCCCCTGGCGCGCCAGTTCAAGCGCAATGGCTGCACCGATGCCACGCGAAGCCCCCGTGACGAGCGCCACCTGGCCCGCAAAAGCAGTTTCAGTCATGTTCTTCTCCTGGAAAGGTGGGCTGCTGTCAGCCGAGCAGGGCTTTGGCTTCGGCCAGGGTGGCCGGATCGTAGAGGGCAATGCCGGTCAGCTCGGCATCGATTCGCTTGGTCATGCCAGCCAGCACCTTGCCCGGACCACATTCGACCAGCGTCGTGATGCCGCGTGCCTTGATCGCCTGGACGCATTCGACCCAGCGAACCGGACCGAAGGCCTGGCGATACAAGGCGTCGCGAATACGGTCGGGATCGGACTCAACCGCCACATCGATGTTGTTGACGACCGGGATCTGAGGTGCCGCCAGTGCGGTGGCCGCCAGCTGTTCGCGCAGTTTCTCTGCGGCCGGCTTCATCAGGCTGGAATGGAAGGGTGCCGACACCGGCAGAGGCAGCGCACGCTTGGCGCCGTTGGCCTTGAGCACCTCACAAGCCTTCTCGACAGCAGCCTTGCTGCCGGCAATGACGGTCTGCACCGGGTCGTTGAAATTGACCGCTTCCACCACCTCGGCGCTGTCCGGGCCGAAGGTGGCCTGCGCTTCGGCACATCCGGCCTTCACCTTCAGGACATCCATGCCCAGAATGGCCGCCATGGCACCTGTGCCGACCGGTACCGCCTCTTGCATTGCAGCGGCCCTGAAGCGCACCAGCGGCGCAGCCTGGGCCAGCGTGAGGACGCCGGAAGCGACCAATGCGCTGTATTCACCCAATGAGTGACCTGCCACTGCGGCGGGCAACGCGCCACCCTCGGCACGCCAGACCCGCCAGGCGGCGACACCCGCCACCAGCATGACAGGCTGGGTGTTGGTCGTCAGGGCCAGGGCTTCCTTGGGGCCCTCGTGGATCAGTCGGGCCACATCCTCGTTCAATGCATCGGAAGCTTCCCTGAGCGTCTCGGCCACAGCGGGATGATCCCCCCAGGCATCGAGCATGCCAACAGACTGAGAACCCTGACCGGGAAACAGAAACGCGAAGGAAGTCATGTGGGTGTCCTGAAAAATGGCGGCGTGGCGCCGGGTCAGAAGTCGAGCAGCACCGAACCCCAGGTGAACCCGCCGCCCACACCTTCGAGCATCAGCGTCTGGCCGGCCTGGATGCGCCCGCTTCTGACACCATGGTCGAGGGCCAGCGGGATCGATGCGGCCGACGTGTTGCCGTGCTCGTCAACCGTGACGATGACCTTGTCCATGCCCAGCCTGAGCTTGCGGGCTGTTCCCTGCATGATGCGGATGTTGGCCTGATGCGGGATCAGCCAGTCGATGTCCTCGGGCTTGCGTCCGGCCTTTTCAAGCGATGCGCGCGCGGTCTGCTCGAGCACACCAACGGCCAGCTTGAACACGGCCTGTCCGTCCATGCGCAACAACGGGGAACCCAGGACCTCGCCACCGGCGACATGCCCGGGCACGCAGAGAATGTCGGTGTGTTTGCCGTCGGCGTGGATGTCGGTGGCCAGAATGCCCGGCTCGGCACTGGCCTCCAGCACCACGGCACCCGCGCCGTCACCGAACAGGACACAGGTGGTGCGATCATTGAAGTCGAGCAGGCGGCTGAAGACTTCGGCGCCGATCACCAGCGCGCGGTGCACACCACCAGCCCGGATCATGGCATCGGCGACGGTGAGGGCATAGATGAAACCGCTGCAGACCGCCTGGACGTCGAATGCAGGGCACCCTGCCACGCCCAGTTTGTGCTGCACGATGGTGGCCGTCGACGGAAAAACCATGTCGGGCGTGGATGTGGCGACCACGATGAGATCCACATCCGCGGCCGTGATGCCTGCAGCGGCCAGGGCATGTCGGGCGGCCTCGACCGCCAGGTCACTGGCATTCACACCCTCGTCGACGAAATGACGCGCGCGGATACCGGTGCGCTCGACGATCCAGTCATCGCTGGTCTCGATTCCGCGTTCGGCCAGACGGGCGGCCATGTCGGCGTTGGTCAGGCGCCTGGGAGGCAGGCAGCTTCCGGTGCCGGTGATGCGGGCATAGCGGGTCATGCAGGGTGGAGAGGTCAGATGGTCGGAATCTGCTGAAGCTCGCTGCCGGCCTCGTTGGGCAACAGCAGCGGCCGAGCGTGTGCGATACGACCACGCAGTTTCTCCAGCAGGTCGTTTCGGGCCGAATCATAAGCCCGCGAGAGGGCCTGCTCAAAAGCGAAGGCATCGGCCGACCCGTGACTCTTGAACACCAGGCCACGCAATCCGAGCAGCGCAGCCCCGTTGTAGCGCCGATGGTCCACCCGGCGCTTGAAGGCCGACAGCACAGGGTAGGCCACCAGAGCAGCCAGCTTGCTCGGCAGGTTGCGGGAAAACTCCTCGCGGATCAGGCCGGCCACCATCGCGGCCAGGCCCTCGCTGGCCTTGAGAGCCACATTGCCGACAAAACCGTCGCACACCACGATGTCGGTGGTTCCCTTGAAGATGTCGTCGCCCTCAACGTTGCCGAAGAAGTTGAGGTCGCCGGTGTGGGCCGCGTTGCGCAGCAGCACACCGGCCTGCTTGATCACCTCGCTGCCCTTGATGACCTCTTCACCCACGTTCAACAGTCCGACACTGGGCTCCTCGGCACCGGTGGCGGCGGCCACCAGGGCCGAACCCATGACCGCGAACTGCAGGAGGTGTTCGGCGGTGCAGTCGACGTTGGCACCCAGGTCCAGCACCGTGGTGGCCGTGCCGCGTGCATTGGGCATCTGGGTGGCAATGGCAGGACGCTCGATACCGTCCAGTGTCTTCAGGACATAACGTCCGATGGCCATCAGTGCGCCGGTGTTGCCAGCGGATACCGCCACCTGTGCAGCCCCGTCTCGCACCTGGGTGATGGCGACCCGCATGGACGAGTCTTTTTTCTTGCGCAGCGCCACCTCGACGGTGTCGTCCATGGCAACCACCTCGGCGGCGGCAACCACCGTGCAACGGACGTTGTTCGTCAGCTGTGGCCACGCAGCCAGCGCCTCGGGCTGTCCCACCAACAACAACTGGGCATCCGGGTGGGCAGCCAGGAAGGCGGCGCAGGCAGGCATGGTGGCCGAGGGTCCCACGTCCCCTCCCATGCAATCCACAGCGACCGTGATCATGTGTTTGTCCAGACAGCGGCCCGACGACCCATCAGGCCTTCAGGCATGAAAAAGCCCGCATGAGACATGCGGGCTTGTGCATGTGCGTCCTGCGCATCCCAAGCATAAGGCCTCGGGCAGGCGCTGGCAGCCCGTTGCCTCAGGCTTCGGACTTGTTCTTGAGCACCTGGCGGCCACGGTAGAAGCCATTGGGGCTGATGTGGTGGCGCAAGTGGGTTTCGCCGGTGGTCGGCTCCACGGCAATGCCGGGCGCGTTCAGGGCGTTGTGCGAACGGTGCATACCCCGCTTGGAGGGGGACTTCTTGTTTTGCTGGACGGCCATGGTCGGCTCCTGAAAATCGGGTGGGTAACG
>SBFU01000057.1 GCA_006227785.1 Burkholderiales bacterium | reverse complement strand
GCTGACCCTGGCACGTACCCGCTCGCCCTCTTTCAGCTCGGGATCCTCTTCCGGCAGCGGGCCGTCGCCAAACTGCTCGCCAATGGCAATGCCGCCCACACCGCCTTTCAGGTCCGATTTTGCGCGCCCGCTTTTCTCAGATTTTTTCGCCGCTTTCTGGCTGCGCGCTTCTGCCTCAGCCCGCGCCTGTTCTCGAGCCTGCTCCAGCAGGGCCTTGTTGTCCTGCGCGGGCTTCAGATCCGGCGCCAACAGCAAAACCTCTTCATACAGGCGGATCGCTTCATCCAGCTGACCGGCACGGGCCAGCGCCGTAGCCTGGTTGTAGCGGGCCTCAAAGCCGGGCTGCTCCGCCCACAATGCGGCAGCTTCTGCATAATGCCCGCCCCGGTAGAGAGCCACAGCCTTCCACCCGGCGGATTCAAAAACCTGCGCCGCCTCATCAAACGCCCCCTGCTCCAGCAGGCGCTGGCCGCGCTGATCGGCACCCGACCATAGAGCCGGCCAGTCAAAGGCATACACAGGCTGGTGCGGCACTATGGCAATCAGCAACACCAGTACCCAGCCCCGGCGGAACAGCAATAACACCAGCGCCAGCGCCGGCCAGGTCAGCATGGGCGCCATATCGCGCCACTGATCACCCGAGCGCACGGCCTCCTGTTTTGCCGCCACTTGCAGCATGTGCGACTGGTCATCCACCAGCACCTGTATTTCGGCTTCATCCCCCTGCAGATGCAGATAACGGCCGCCACGCACCAGATCAGCCAGCGTTTCTTCCAGCGGCGCAATCACGACCTTGCCGCCGGCATCGCGCAGCACACCGGAATCCCGCGGGATCGGACTGCCATGCCCGCCCACTGCCACCACCGAAACCGCGAAACCGCCAGCGGCCAGCGTATCCACCGCCTTCTGCGCGGCTTCATCTGCACCTCCATCGGCCAGCACCACGATCTGGGCCTGCCCCACGCCGTGGAGCAGGGCACTCACTTGTTCCAGCGCCGGTGCCAGACGGGAGCCCTGCGAAGGCATGAGATCAGGTTCCAGTGCCGGCAACAGATTCAGCATGTTCTTGCGATCCATGCTCAGTGGCACCACGGTGTAGGCCGTATTGGCAAAAACGACGAGCGCCCCCTGCGGGGCCAGCTGATGTTCGATGAGGTAGTGGAGGGCCGCTTTGGCCTGCGACAGACGGGAGGGCGCCACATCCACACTGTTCATGGATGCGGACAGGTCCAGCACATAAACCACGGCGGAATCTTCGCGGAACTGGGGCTGCTGGATTCGCTCCAGCGCCGGCCCGGCCAGACCCAGAATAACCAGAACCCCGGCCAGCAGAGCCAGCACAAAGGGCAACCGGGCCGGGCGCGCAGCCCCGCCGCTTTGCAGGGCGTGCAACAGGGCGCGGTCCATCACCCTCAACCAGTCGCTGAGACTGCCCTGTGAGCGCCACAGCAGCCATAGCAACAGAGGCCACAGCGGCAATGCCAGCAACCACAGCGGACGCATGAAGTGCCAGTCCATCATCGCCACGCCCTCAGCAGTCGCCAGGCGCTGGCCAGCAACACCAGCAGCAAGGCCGCCGCCAGCGGCCAGTACGCCAGCGAAAACAGGGGGCGCACCCGCGCTTCGTCACCCTGGGTGGGTTCCAGCTGATCCAGCTGCTGGTAAATCTGTTTCAGTTCCCGGGTATTGTGAGCGCGGAAAAAACGACCGCCGCTGATCTCCGCCACCTGTCGCAGCAGTTTTTCGTCCACGCTGCCAGTGGCGCCGTCATCCGCACCACTGCCCAGCGTCGCCCCTTCCATGCCGATGGCGTAAATGCGCACCTGCTCGGCCGCAGCCAGCCGCGCGGCTTCAAGTGGCTCGATCAGACCACTGGTATTGGAGCCATCGGACAGCAGAATCAGTACCCGCGACGAAGCCGGGCGCAGCATGAGCTGACGCAGGGAAACCGCGATAGCCTCGCCTATGGCCGTATCAAAGCGCCCGGCGATACCCGGCACCGCCTCGCGGATGTAGGCCGCCACAGTTTTATTGTCGAACGTCAGCGGCGCCTGCAGATAGGCATGATCACCAAACAGCACCAGGCCGAGACGATCGCCCTGACGCGCCTCGACAAAGGCCGAGGCCACCTGTTTGACCACGGTCATGCGGTCATACTGACGGCCTTCAATTTCAAAATCCTGCAGCTGCATGGAACCGGACACATCCACCGCCATCATCAGGTCGCGCCCGCTGGCGGAGAGATTCTGCCATTCGCCCAGGCGCTGCGGCCCGGCCGCTGCAATCACCAGGGCCGCCCACACCAGCCATAACAACAGCAGATACAGCCAGCCCTGGGAACCTTCGCCACCCTGGCGTGAGGTAATGAGCTCGGCCCCCGGCATCCATACCGCACCACCCTGGGCATGACGGGCCCGCGGCCACAGCAGACGGATCAACAAGGGCAGCGGCAGAATCCACAGCAGTTCAGGGTAGGCAAACTGGATCACAGGCAGCGTCCTATCCAGCGGCGGGTGGCCCGGACCATCTCGTCTTCAGGAAAACGGACGGCGGGGTCATAGACCGCACGCAACATCTCCGGGGCAAAGCCATCCGCACCCTTTTGCAGATAATCAAACCAGGCCTGGCCATGCAGATTCACCACCTGCGGGTCGCGTGCCCGTGCGGCCCGCTTCAGCAAGGCCGACAGGGCCACAGCCAGCTCATGGCCCTGCAGCCGCTGGCGGCGGATGTGGCGCAGTTCGGCCAGGGCCAGGCGGCGCTGCGGGCTGAGCAGGCGCAGGCGCACCAACAAGAGCGCCAGCACGGCGATGCCCAGCACCAGCCACCAGCCCGGGGCCAGCGGCCACCACAGCGATGACGGGGGCAGCAGGATATCGGCCAGAGGCATATCAGGTGGCATCAGAAGCCCGCCCCCAAACGGGTGTGAGAGAGCACATTCAGGCCAAAACTCTTCTGCAACACGCTGATCTCGTCCTCCTGCGTACTCAGAGGAATGACGTGGGCGCCAAACTGGCGCGACAGGCGCAACAGCAACTGGCAGCGCTGGTCGAAATCGTCTTCAAGCAACTGGCGCTGACGCCGGCTGCCGGCATTGAGCACCGCAAGCTGGCCGGCACTGTCGCGC
>SBFU01000491.1 GCA_006227785.1 Burkholderiales bacterium | reverse complement strand
GCTTCTGCGGGCGGCAGCCGTTGTGGGGAACCGGCGTCACGTCCGAGATGGAGGTGATGCGGATGCCCAGCGCACCAAGGGCGCGAACCGAAGACTCGCGGCCGGGACCGGGGCCCTTGATCTCGACGTCCAGATTCTTGATGCCCTGCTCGATGGCAGCGCGGCCGGCCACTTCGGAGGCGACCTGGGCAGCAAACGGCGTCGACTTGCGCGAGCCCTTGAAGCCCTGACCACCGGACGAGGCCCAGGACAGGGCATTGCCCTGGCGGTCGGTGATGGTGATGATGGTGTTGTTGAACGACGCGTGCACGTGTGCAATGCCGTCGGCAATGTTCTTGCGGACTTTCTTGCGGACGCGGGCGGCGGCGCTGCTGGATTGTTGCTTGGCCATGGGCTTCCTTCTAACCGATTATTTCTTCAGCGACTGGGCGGCCTTGCGCGGACCCTTGCGGGTGCGAGCGTTGGTCTTGGTGCGCTGACCGCGCAGCGGCAGGCCACGGCGGTGGCGGAAGCCGCGGTAGCAGCCGATGTCCATCAGGCGCTTGATGTTCATCGTCGTCTCGCGACGCAGGTCACCCTCGATGGTGTACGCACCCACCTGGTCACGCACCTTCTCGAGCTCCGCGTCGCTCAGGTCCTTGATCTTCTTGCTGTAGTCGATGCCACACGCTTCGCAGATCTTGCGGGCGCGGGTGCGACCAATGCCGAAGATGGCCGTCAGACCGATCTCGGCGTGTTTGTGCGGCGGAATGTTGATGCCTGCAATACGAGCCATGTTTTACCTCTGAACCAATCGATCAGCCTTGACGCTGCTTGTGACGCGGATCGGTGCAGATGACCCGCACGATACCGTGGCGCTTGATGATTTTACAGTTGCGGCACATTTTCTTGACCGAAGCTGAAACTCTCATAGTTTTCTCCTAAGTATTCCAATTGCTCTCGATGACCGTCTTCTTCACTTGGACCGGAACACGATCCGGGCCCGGCTCAGGTCGTAAGGCGTGAGCTCGACCTTGACCTTGTCGCCCGGCAGGATGCGGATGTAGTGCATGCGCATCTTGCCGGATATGTGACCGAGGACCACGTGCCCGTTTTCGAGCTTGACCCTGAAAGTTGCGTTGGGCAGGTTTTCGACCACCTCCCCTTGCATCTCGATCACGTCGTCCTTGGCCATGGCGAACTCAGGTGCCGGGTGAAGTCTTGAAGTTGGCTTTCTTGAGCAGTGATTCGTACTGCTGTGACATCAGATAGTTCTGCACCTGGGTCATGAAGTCCATCGTGACCACCACAATGATCAGCAGCGAGGTGCCACCGAAATAGAAGGGCACGTTGTACCGCAGGATCAGGAATTCGGGGAGCAGACAGACCGCTGTGATGTAGATGGCACCGGCCATCGTCAGGCGCAGCAGGATCTTGTCAATGTAGCGGGCGGTCTGGTCGCCGGGACGGATGCCCGGAATGAAGGCGCCGCTCTTCTTCAGATTGTCGGCCGTTTCCCGGCTGTTGAACACCAGCGCGGTGTAGAAGAAGCAGAAGAAGATGATGGCTGCCGCATACAGGGTGACGTAGATCGGCTGTCCGGGCGAAAGCGCCGAGGCCAGGTCACGAAGCCAGCGGGTGGACTCACCCGTGCTGACCCAGCTGACCAGGGTGGTCGGCAACAGGATGATGCTGGACGCGAAGATGGGCGGAATCACGCCGGCCATGTTGAGCTTCAGCGGCAGGTGCGAAGACTGACCACCATACACCTTGTTGCCCACCTGGCGGCGCGCATAGTTCACCAGGATCTTGCGCTGTCCCCGCTCGACGAACACGACAAAGTAGGTCACCAGGATCACCAGAGCGATGATCAGCAGGGCCACCAGAATGTTCATGGCACCCGTGCGGACCAGCTCCAGGGTGCCGCCGATGGCGCTGGGCAGACCGGCAACGATGCTGGCAAAGATGATCAGCGAGATGCCGTTGCCCAGGCCGCGCTCGGTGATCTGCTCACCCAGCCACATCAGGAACATGGTGCCGGCCACCAGGCTCACCACAGCGGTCACACGGAAGGCCATGCCCGGGTCGATCACCAGCCCCGGCGAGCCTTCCAGACCGATGGCGATCGCCAGCGACTGGAAAATGGCCAGCACCAGGGTGCCGTAGCGGGTGTACTGGGTGATCTTGCGCCGCCCGGCCTCACCCTCCTTCTTGAGCTGCTCGAACGTGGGAACCACGTAGGTCATCAGCTGCATGATGATGGAGGCCGAGATGTAGGGCATGATGCCCAGCGTGAACACCGCGAAGCGCGAAAGCGAGCCGCCGGAGAACATGTTCAGCAGGCCGAGCATGCCGCCCTGCTGTTCGCTCATCATCCGCGCCAGGAACTCAGGGTCGATCCCCGGCACAGGGATGTGCGAGCCGATGCGGTAGACCACCAGGGCCAGCAGCAGGAACACCAGCCGGCGACGCAGGTCGCCGAACTTGCCCGTCTTGGCCAGGGTAGAAGCTGCGGTTGCCACGAAGCTGTTCTTTCCGTATGTGTTCCGGCCGATCAGGCCAGGGAACCGCCTGCAGCTTCAATCGCCTGCTTGGCGCCCGCGGTGGCCGAGATGCCCTTGAGCGTCACGGCGCGCGAAACCTCTCCGGTCTTGATGACCTTGACGCGCTTGGCCAGTTGCGAAACCAGACCGGCCTGCTTGAGCACCAGCAGGTCCACTTCGGCGTTCTGCAGGGCATTGAGGTCAGCCAGGGTGATTTCGGCGTTGTACTGCAGCTTGGCCGACTTGAAGCCACGCTTGGGCAGGCGACGCTGCAGCGGCATCTGACCGCCTTCGAAGCCAACCTTGTGGTAGCCGCCGGCACGCGACTTCTGGCCCTTGTGGCCACGACCCGCGGTCTTGCCCAGTCCGGAACCGATGCCGCGTCCGACGCGACGCTTGGCCTTCTTTGCGCCCTCACCGGGCTTGATCGTATTCAGTTCCACTTGATTAGCCCTCGCACTTAACCAGGTACGCGACTTTGGTGATCATGCCGCGATTCGCCGGGGTATCGATCACCTCGACCGTATGATGCATGCGACGCAGACCGAGACCGCGAACCGTGGCGCGGTGGGAGGCCTTCGTGCCGATCACGCTCTTCACCAGCGTGAC
>SBFU01000490.1 GCA_006227785.1 Burkholderiales bacterium | reverse complement strand
GCCCAGCAGCATGGTCAGCTCGCCCTTGCGCACCACCAGATCCACACCATGCAGGATGTGGTAGGCCCCGATGTGCGTGTGCACCCCTTCAAGCTTCAGCAGTGCTTCGCTCATGCGGCCTCCGTTTCTTCCGGGTTGATGCCGAGGTAGGCCTGCTGCACCACCGGCGACGCGATCACGGTCGCGGGGTCGCCGTCGGCCACCAGTTCGCCGTTGTGCAGCACGATGATGCGGTCCGAGAGTTCGCGCACCACGTCCATCTTGTGCTCGACCAACAGAATGGTCTTCGTCCTGTCGGCCTTGAGCTGGCGGATCAGGTTCAGGATGATGGGCACCTCGTCCACGCTCATGCCGGCGGTGGGCTCGTCGAACATGAACACCTGCGGTTCGAGGGCCATCAGAATGCCGACCTCCAGCTTGCGCTGGTCACCGTGCGGCAGGCTGGAGGCCAGCGCATCACCCTTGTCGGCCAGGGCCACGGCTTCCAGCACCTCGTCGGCCCGCACCAGCAGGTCGCGACGGTCGCTCCAGATACGCCACAGGTTCAGTCCGGCGCCCGCCCTGGCCTGCACCGCCAGGCGCACGTTTTCGCGCACGCTGAGGTTGGGAAACAGGTTGGTCAGCTGGAAGGCGCGCCCAAGACCCGCACGGGCCCGCGCCGGTGCGCCCAAGCCCGAGATGTCGACGCCGTTGAGTCTGACCCGCCCGGCGGTGGCCTTGATCTGCCCCGAGATGAGGTTGAAATAGGTCGTCTTGCCGGCTCCATTGGGCCCGACGATGGCGGTCAGCGTGCCCGGCTCGAACGCGCAGGACACGGCGTTGACCGCCACGTGCCCACCGAAGCGAACCGTGAGATCAGAGGTTTCGAGCATGGGGACTCCGTTTCGCAGGTGACGGCCAACGTCACCCGTCATGCCCGCGCAGGCGGGCATCCATGATGGGCCGGGTTCCGGTGTGGACTCCCGCGTTCGCGGGAATGACGTATTGCATGCGCCGCCGCTGCGTTGTGCCAGGGGCAGATCGCCATCAGCGGCGCCGGAAGATCACCTCTTGTTCCGAATGGGAACGTTCATTTCCTCGGGCTTGATCTCCCGCACCAGCTCGGGCACACCCCATGCAAAGGCCGGGTCCACCTTGATCTTGAAGTGGTACATGCTCTGCATGGCCTGATGGTCTTCCTTGCGGAAGGTCATCTTGCCCTTGGGCGTGTCGAAGCTCATGCCGGCCATGGTCTGGATCAGCTTCTCGGTGTTGGTGTCGCCGCCTGTCTTTTTCAGCGCCGTGACCACCGCCATGGCGGCCGAGAAACCACCAGCGGTGAAGAAGTCCGGCGGCGCCTTGAACTGCCGGTAGTGCTCGGCCACCAGCGCTTCGTTGACCGGGTTCTTCGGGATGCCGAAGTAGTAGTAGGTCGCGCCTTCCATGCCAGGGAAGTTCTTGTAGTTGGCCATCGCCGGCAGGATGTTGCCCCCGGTGGCGATCTCGATGCCATAGCGCTTGAGGTCGAGGTCGGCGATCTTGAACGGATTGCCGGCGCCGGCCCAGATGATGAACACCACCTTGCGACCGGGCTGGTCCTTGAGTTTGTCAATCAGGCGCTGCGCACCCGCGGTGAAATCGGTGGTGTTGGTGGGCAGGTACTCTTCGTGGACGATCTTGGCGCTCTTGACCGCGTCCTTGAAGGCCTTCACACCGTCGCGGCCAAAGGCGTAATCCTGCGCCAGCGTCGCGATCACCGTGCCGGGCTTGTCCAGCGCCACGGCGTTGCTGATGGCGTCCTGGCTGCTGTTGCGGCCGGTGCGGAAGATGTACCGGTTCCACTTCTCGCCGGTGATCGAGTCGGCCACCGCCGGCTCCACCAGCAGGATCTTGCGGTACTCCTCGGCCACCGGCAACATGGCCAGTGCCACGCCGGAGCCGGTCGGGCCAATGGCAATGTCGGCCCGGTCATCTTCATAGGCGGCCGCCAGCTGGGCTTTGCCCACATCGGGCTTGAACTGGCTGTCCTTCTCGATGACGACCAGCTTCTTGCCGTTGATCTCCATGGTGCCGTTGGTGGCGTAGTTCAGTCCCATCATCAGGCCGGTGTGGGTCTGTTTGGCATAGGCCTCCAGCGGTCCGGTCTTGTCGTAGACGTGGGCGATGCGGATTTCGCCAGAGCGGGACTGGGCAAAAGCCAGGGAAGCGGTGCAGGCCAGGGCCAGCACGGCCAGACGGCGGGTCGTGAACATCATGTCTTGTCTCCTTGGGGCGTGTGGGCAGGTGCGAGGCACCCGGAACGCTTCAGCAGACTTCATGCCATGAGAAAAAGTCCTTGATTTTCAAAGCTTTGCGTCCATGACCCAACTTGACATGCCTGAAAATCAGACATATTGACAAACGAAAAGCGTCCAAATATCAGACAGATGTCTGGAAATCGGACAACATACCCCAGGCTTCGAGCCGGTCGTACAGGCGGGCCCGGGAAATGCCCAGCAAGCGGGCGGCCGCCGCCCGGTTGCCCCGGGTCTCGCGCAGCGCCTGCGCCACCGCCCGGCGTTCCAGCGCGTCGACCTGTTCAGCCAGGGGTCGCACCCCCGCCAGGGCTTGCAGGTCCTCCGCCGGCTCGGCTGAATCCGGTCCGTCTGGCAGCGGCAGCGCTGGCAGCCCCGCGTCTGCCAGCACCCGAGACACATGCTCAGCCTCGATCAGCGGCGAATCGCTCTGCAGTGCGAGCTGCTCCAGCACATTGCGCAGCTCGCGTATGTTGCCGCGCCAGACCTGCCCCGCCAGCAGCGCCTGCGCAGCGGCGGAAAACTCGAGCTGGGGACCGCCGTTGCGTGCGGCGATGTCCTCACACAAGGCTTCCACCAGCACCCCGATGTCGCCGCGCCGTTCGCGCAGAGGTGGCACGCGAATGGGGAGCACATTGAGCCGGTAATACAAATCCTCCCGGAACCGTCCCTCGCGCACCAGCTGCGCCAGGTCGCGCGAGGTGGCCGCCACCACGCGCACGTCAAACCGGAGCAGCCGGTTGGAGCCCAGCGGCTCCACCTCGCCCTCCTGCAGCGCGCGCAGCAGCTTCACCTGCACCGACATCGGCATGTCGCCCAGTTCGTCGAGGAACAGGGTTCCGCCGTCGGCCAGGCGAAACTTGCCATCGCGTCCCTTGCGGTCGGCCCCGGTGTAGGCGCCGGGCGCCACGCCGAAGAACTCGGCTTCCAGCAGCGTATCCGGCACGGCCGCCATGTTGACACTGACAAAGGGACGACCGGCCCGGGGGGAGGCCGCGTGAATCGCGTGGGCCAGCAATTCCTTGCCGGTGCCGGTTTCACCCAGCAACAGCACCGGACTGGAGGACTGGGCCGCGCGCCGCGCCTGCCGCTTGACCTCCTGAACGGCCAGACTGCTGCCCACAAAGCTGGCAAAGGTGTACTTGGTACGGCGCTGACTGGCCAGTTCACGGCGCGCCTCGCTCAGGTCCTGCTCAAGCCGGGCAAACTTGGTGATCAGCGGCTGCAGCGTGGTCTCCGGATGATCGAACAGCACGATGCCCAGCACGCCGATCACCGTCCCATCGTTGTCCCGCAACGGGATTCGGCTGACCACAAAGGTGCCGGCCCGGTTGGTCAACAGGTCAATCAGGATCGGCTTGCCGGTGGCCAGCACCTGGTGCATCTGGGTGTTCTGCACCACACTGGAAACCGGGTGGCCGACGAAGTCTCCCTCGCGCTCGAATCCCAGCGCAGGCAGAAAGCGCCGGTACTGGTCGTTGATCCAGACCACCCGTGCGTTCCGGTCCACCAAGATCATGCCTTCGCTGGCGGTGGCAAACAGGTCGAACATCGAGCGTGCCGCCAGCTCGAGAATGCTCTGCGCATCGCGCGGCAATCGGTCATCACGGGTCATGGCGGTCATCCTACCTGCTGCGGCCGCCGCGCGGCAACGTTCTGCAGGCGCGGCGGCCACCGCGCCCGCAGAACGTCAAGCATCAGAACCGGTGACGGATGCCGAACTGGATGCCGTTGGAGTTGCTGCCACGGACCGGGCTGTTGAAACCCAGCGCGGCGTCGTCGCCGTTGGAGACCGCGGTCAGGTGGCCATAGACCGCCGTGCGCTTGGACAGGTTGTGGCTGGCCTGCAGTGTCATGATGGTGGCGTCATCGTCGGCAGCCGAGGCAGCGCCGGTCACGTTGCGCGCCTGCGCCAGTCCGACCGACACGGTGGTTTCGCCGAACTTGCGGGCTGCGCTGACCCCGAACACGGACAGGTCTTCCGCCCCCTTGTCTTCTTTGTCGAAGTAGGCCGACAGCTTGGCAAACCCGAAGTCATACGCACCGACCAACAGGACCGCGTTGATGGGTTGGCGGCCGGCTTCCGTGCCGTTGCCATCGAGCACCCGCATCAGGCCCACACCGGCGGTCAACGGTCCGCTGGCATGCAGCGCATGCAGGCTGAACTGCTTGCCGAAGTCCTTGCTCGGATCGCCAGAAGCGCGGTTTTCACCCTGGCTGTACTGAACCTGGAACGACGTCCCTCCGAAACTCGGCGACAGGTAGGTCACCGCGCTGTTCACCCGGTTGTAATCGCCGTTGCCGATGATCGGCACCACACTGAGCACGTCGTAGGACTTGGTTCCGATGACACCGGCGATCTCGTCCATGGGCGAGTACTGGCGCCCCAGCCGGATGGCGCCAAAGCCGCCGGCCAGACCGACATAGGATTGCCGGCCGAAGCCGCGCCCTCCCTGCGCCAGCTCACCGGTGGTGATGTTCAAACCACTCTCGATCTGGAACACGGCCTTGAGCCCGCCACCCAGGTCTTCGCTGCCGCGCAGACCCCAGCGGGAACCCTGCTGCTGGCCCGACACCATGCGGGTTTTGGAAGTGGCTCCTTTGACGCGCTCGACGGCGGCATCGGCCACGCCATACAGCGTGACGGAGGACTGGGCATGCGCGGTGCCGGCAGCAACAGCGAGCAAGGACAGGGCAAGACAGGACTTCATGGGGTCTCCGTTGGTTCAGGATGATGGTGTCGCCGCGCCGGGATCGGACCGGCCGGACGTTCGCCGCGGTGCACAGACACAGTGGCGTGTGAACCGCGCCGCCGATGGTCGCGAGCCCGCCTGTCAATCGGCTGTCCGGGGCCTCGGGGAAACCCTGCCCGGGTCCGGCGGGCACGACCAGGTCAGCCCGCGCCTGTCGGCCAGACCGGTGACCGCGAGGATGGTCGCCGAGCCAAGGCGACGCCATAATGAACGGCACCTGACATGTGCCCGGTGCACGAACAGGTCCGACGGCCGCCCTCTCCACACCTATGCCCACCCGCCAGCCGACATCTTCCTCCGGTGACCCGAACCGCCGCATCCGCCTGGACAAGTGGATGTGGGCTGCCCGCTTCTACAAGACACGGGCGCTGAGCAGCGACGAGATTGATCTGGGGCGGGTCTGGGTCAACGGACTGCGTGCCAAGCCTGGCCGCGAGGTGCACATCGGCGATCGGGTGCAATGGCGCTCAGGCCCTGTCGAGCGCGAGGTGATCGTCAAGGGCCTGTCCGACATGCGCGGGTCGGCCGCCATCGCCAGCACACTGTACGAAGAGACACCGGAATCGATTGCCCGGCGTGCGGCGGCCGCGGACCGGCAACGCCTGGCGCCCGAGCCGGCACTGGACCTGCCACACGGGCGCCCCACCAAACGAGACCGCCGCGACATGCAGGGCCTCAAAGATCGGGCCGCGTCAGGTCCGACCTGGAACGCGCGCTGGAGCGCCTCGGTGGACGATCGATGACGCCGGATCAGCACTTCCACAGGCCAGCCCTGACACGAAAGCAATTCCTGGCGCGCGCCTTGGGGGGGCTGCTGCTCACCCTGCCCTGCGCCTGGGCGTCGGGCAATACGCATGCACGGGGCTACCGGATGCTGATTCCGGCCAATCCGGGCGGTGGCTGGGACCTCACCGGGCGCGCGCTGGGGCAGGCACTGATCGACAGCGGCGAGGCCGATTCGGTGGCCTACGAAAACCGTGGTGGAGCCGCCGGCAACATCGGCCTGGCGCAGTTTGCCGACAGTGCCCGTGGCGAACCCCATGCCCTGATGGTCATGGGCTCGGTGATGCTGGGTGGCATCATCACCGGCAAACCGCCGGTGGGTCTGGATCAGGTGCGACCACTCGCACGCCTGACCAACGAGTTCAACGTCTTCGTCCTGCCTGTGGGCTCGCCCTTTTCCAGCATGCAGGAGCTGCTGCAGCAGTTCCGCAAAGACCCCGCCAGCGTCAAGTGGGGCGGGGGCTCTCGCGGGTCCACCGAGCACATCGCCGTGCACAAGATGGCGCGTGCGCTTGGCATCGCCCCGGGCAGGATCAACTACGTGCCATTCAGGGGCGGAGGCGAGGCGGCGGCGGCCATCATGGCGGGTTATGTGACAGTCGGCGGCAGCGGTCTGAGCGAGTTCCTGCCTTACATCGCCTCGGGCAGGATGCGGGCGGTGGCGGTAACCTCCGGTGAACGCCTGCCAGGCAGTGATGTGCCCAGCTTGCGTGAACTGGGTCTGGATGTGGTCATTGGCAACTGGCGGGGTGTCTGTGCAGCGGGTGGCCTTTCCAGCGAGCAATACGGGCAGCTGACCCAGGTGCTGGAGCGCGCCATGGATTCGGCGTCGTGGCGGCGCGCCCTCGACCAGAACCAGTGGACACCTGCACCGTTGACCGGCGCGGCATTCGGGCGCTTCGTGGACGACGAGTTCGAGCGCATGCGCCAGGAGCTCACCCGCGCCGGACTGACCTGACCCGTCACCGGATGGGCAGCCAGACGCTCACGGAGACGCCACCGCCAGCCCGGTCTCCGACGTGCAGCCGGCCGCCCAGGGCCTCGGCAATGTGGTGGCAGATGGACAAGCCCAGCCCCGCGCTGTTCTGACCCGACACCGAAGCAAATGGCTGGAACAGATGCGCCCTGCGCTCCAGTTCGATGCCCACCCCTTCGTTGCTGACCAGCAGCAAGGCTTCCCCCGCCGGCGTGCGCTCGACCTGCACATCGAGTGCCTTGCCCGGCGGTGTGTGCTTGATGGCGTTGTGCAGCAGATTGCGAACCAGTTCGTTGAGCATCCATTCGTGCGCCAGCACGGTCAGGTCCTGCGTGTGGATCGAAAACTCGATCTGGCCGTCGGCCATCAAGGGCGCCAGGTCCAAGGCCACCTCCCGCACCCGCTCATCCAGGCGATTGGGGTCGGCCTGCGCCTGCAGCCGAAGCTGCTCCACCTTGGCCAGGGCCAGCATCTGGTTGGCCATGCGCGTGGCCCGGTCGACCGTGTGCTCGATGTCCTGCAGCGCTTCCATCGGCGGCTGGTCGCCCCGACGCGCCGATTGCACCTGCGCCTTGAGCACGGCCAGAGGGGTTCGCAACTGGTGCGACGTGTCACGTACGAGCCGGCGCTGGTGTTCGAGCAGCTGCGACAGCCGCACCATCAGGTGGTTGGTGGCCCTGACCAGGGGCGCGAGCTCGGGTGGCATACCTTCAGGCGTGATTGGCGTCAGGTCGTTCTCCGGGCGACGCCCCACCTGTTCCGACAGATCGCGCACCGGACGGGTCGAGCGCTGAACACCCCAGACCACCACCAAGGCAATCACCAGCACCAGCAGGCCCTGGCGCCACAAGGTGTCCACCAGCACCTGCCTGGCCATGGCTTCGCGCAGCTCCAGGGTTTCGGCCACCTGGATCAGCGCCAGACCCTGACCCTGCGTGCTGGCCACCGGCTGCACCAGGGCCGCCACCCGCACCGGCTGGTCTCGATACCGGTCGTCGTAGAAATCCACCAGCGCCGCATAAGCGGCCTGCTGGGGCAGTTCGCCCCGCCAGGCCGGCAGGTCTTCATAGCCGGACACCATCACACCGTCCAGCGAAGACACCTTGTAGTACATGCGACTCTGGTTGTCGGCCTCGAACGCCTCCAGGGCGGCATAAGGCACCCGGGCCGTGATCCTGACCACCCCATCGGCTCCCTGCACATCGAGCTGCTCGCTGATCGTCTTGGCCGACGCCAGCAAGGTTCGGTCATATGCCGTGTTGGCCGCCGTCAGCGTCTCCTGGTACAGGCTGAAGGTGTTCAAGCCCACCAGCAGCAGCACCGGCAGCAGAATGCTCATAAGCAGCCGCCGCCGCATGGACAGCGGAGCTGGCCCGGTCCTCACAGTCCCTGATCCGGTTGGCATCCTGGGTCCATCAGACCGTGGCCCGCAGCAGATAACCCAGTCCGCGCAAGGTCACCAGCTGGACGCCTGTGCCGGCCAGCCGTTTTCGCAAACGGTAGGCCACCACCTCGATCGCCTCGTACTGCACATCCTGGGCACCGGGAAAGACCAGTTCGAACAGCTTCTCCTTGGCCATGGCACGCCCGGGTCGCGCCATCAGGGCCTGCAACAAGGCCAGTTCCCGCGGAGGCATGTCCAGCACCGCCTCACCATGGTAGGCCGCGCCGCTGTCCGGATCCACCCTCAGACCGGCCAGCACACCGCCCGCAGATTCCGAGCCGCCTTGTACCGGCACGCCCGCACGGCGGCACAGGGCCTTGAGCCGGGCCTCCAACTCGTCCAGATCGAAGGGCTTGGCCAGGTAGTCGTCGGCCCCCGTGTTCAGCCCGACGATCCGGTCCCCGACGGTTCCTCGGGCCGTGAGGATCAGCACCGGCGTCTTCCAGCCCCGGCTTCTCGCCGTCGAGAGAATCTGCAGCCCGTCGACATGGGGCAGGGTCAGATCCAGCGCCACCACATCGGGCTGCGACGTCTCCCATTGCTGCAATGCCTGCGCGCCATCGGCGCAACGGTGCACAACCCAGCCA
>SBFU01000454.1 GCA_006227785.1 Burkholderiales bacterium | reverse complement strand
TCTCGCCGCTGTTGCGGTCCTTGCGGCGGCTGGAGGTGGCGATGCTCACATTGGCCACGGCCTGGCCCGACGGCAGGTAACGGATTTCGGGGTCGCGGCCGCAGTTGCCGACGAGGATGACTTTGTTGACGGATGCCATGTGACAAGCCCTGGTGAAACGGACGCCCGGGCCTATGCCGGCGTCCTGATGCAAAAGGATCATTGTGCCCCATCCTCATGCGCCCGCCCAGCCCGCCATCCCCAGTTGGGGCTAAGGTTCCGCCCCGACGGCGCACCGGCCCATCTCTTACACTGGTGTCTCATGAAAGGTGAGCCGGATTTTCTCCAGAACGTGCGCGACGAGGTCAGCGACGCGCGGCAGTGGCTGGACCGGGTCATCATCATCGCCTATGCCGTGCTGGCGGGCCTGGCCATCGTCGGGTTCACCCTGCTGGCCGACGCCGCGTTCGGCGCCTACCAGTCCATGCGTGGCGCCGCCTGGTGGTCGCCACTGGTCTGGACACCGGCCGTCACCGCCCTGGTGGTCTGGCTGGTGCGCCGGTGGGCACCGGGCGCCGCCGGCTCGGGGGTGCCGCAGGTGCTCACCGCGCTGGCCCCCGAAACCCCGCTGGACACGCGCGGACGCTTCGTCTCACTCAAGCTGAGCTTCGCCAAGATCCTGGCGGTCTCCGGCGGCCTGCTGGCCGGCCTGTCGATCGGTCGCCAGGGACCGTCGGTCCAGGTCGCCGCCGGCATCATGCTGCACGCGCGCCGCTGGCTTTCGCCGCGTTCGGGCATCAGCGACCGGGAACTGCTGGTCGCCGGTGGTGCGGCCGGTATCGCCGCTGCCTTCAACACGCCGCTGGGCGGTATCGTGTTTGCCATTGAAGAGCTTTCGCGCCGGCTCATGGAGCGCAGCAGCGCGCTGATGCTGGTGGCCATCGTGGTCGCCGGTCTGGTGGCCGTCTCGGCCTTCGGCAACCTGTCCTACTTCGGGCGGGTACGTACCGATGGTGTGTCCTGGTGGGGTCTGCTCGGACCGGGCACCGTGGTGGCCATCGGCTGCGGCCTGATGGGCGGTCTGCTGTCACGCCTGTTGCTGGCCTCCTTCACCGGCATGCCCGACCGTTTCTGCGCCTACAGACGCAAGCGCCCGGTGGCTTTTGCCGCTGCCTGTGGTTTCGTGGTGGCGGTGATCTCGGTGATCAGCGACGGCGGCGCCGTGGGTGTGGGCCACCAGCACACCCACATGCTGATCAGCCAGGCGGCCACGGATCCCGACGCCCATGTGCCCCTGCTGTTCACCGGCCTGAAATTCATTGCTTCCTGGCTCTCGGCGTGGACCGGTGTGCCCGGCGGCATGTTCGGTCCCAGCCTGTCGCTGGGGGCTGGCCTGGGCGCGGATGTGGCCTGGCTGCTCGACTCTCCTCACGGCATGGCCCTGATCGCGCTGGGCATGTGTGGTTTTCTGGCCGCCGTCACCCAGACCCCGATCACCGCCATGATCATCGTGATGGAAATGACCGACGGCCACAGCATGGTGCTCAGCCTGATGGCCTGCGCCCTGGTGGCCAGTGGCGTCTCGCGCATGATCAGCCGGCCGCTCTACAGCACCATGTCGATCCTGATGCTGCGCTCGGTGCGTCCCTCGAAAGAAGGCAGCGACAGCCAGCCTTCGGAACCGGGCCCGGACAGCCGGCCAGGGCCGGACTCAGTGCCGCGCTGAGGCGGGGGCCTTCATCGGCCAGGCCAGCAGCAGCCACAACAGCATCAGGCCGGCGCTGGCCAGAAAAATGCCGGTGTTGCCCCAGGCCCTGAGCACCAGCCCACCCAACAGCCCCCCCGAAAAGATACCCAGCGACATCAGCGTGTTGTAGACGCCCAGCGCGGCGCCACGCTGAGCCGTGGGTGCGATCTGCGAGACCAGGCTGGGCTGGCTGGCTTCCTGGGTGTTGAAACCCACAAAGTAGAGGGCCAGCAGCAGGCCCAGCCCCCAGAGCGACGGCTGTCCCTGGCTGACCAGAAATCCCAGCTGCACCAGCACCATCATGGCCACGGTGCCCAGGTACACGGCCCGGAAATGCCCGCGCCGCTCCAGCCGGAACAGAAAGCCCCCCATGATCAGGAGCGACACAGCCACCGCTGGCAGATAGACCCGCCAGTGGTCGGCCGTCTCGACCCCGGCCTGCACCAGCAAGGTGGGCACGGCCATCCACATGGCGATCTGCACCGCGTGCAGCACGAACACCCCCAGATCGACCCGCAGCAACTCCACGTCGGCCAGCACCTCACGCAGGCTTCCGCGTGCCTGAAGCCGATGCTCGGCCGGCTCTGGCGGCACCACCCAGGCCACCACCGCCATGCCGGTGAGCGCCAGCCCTCCAGTGATGGCAAACAGTCCCGACAGGCCGATCAGGGGGGCCAGCAAGGGCGCCAGCAACAGCGAAAGCACGAACATGAGTGCAATGCTGATGCCGATCAGGGCCATCGACTTGGTGCGCACCTGGTCGCGCGTGAGGTCGGCCAGCAGGGCGGTCACGGCGGCCGAAATGGCGCCGGCGCCCTGCAAGGCGCGCCCGGCCACCAGCCAGTGCAGACTCGGGGCCCAGGCGGCCAAGAAGCTGCCGACGACAAACACGGCCAGACCGGCCAGAATGACCGGCTTGCGTCCCAGCCGGTCCGAGGCCAGGCCCAGCGGCAACTGCAACAGGGCCTGGGTCAGCCCGTACACCCCCATTGCCAGGCCGATCAGGGCCGCGTCGTCACCGCCCGGGTAATGACGCGCCTCCAGCACGAACACCGGCATCACCAGGAACAGGCCCAGCATGCGCAGGGCATAGATCGACGCCAGCGACCAGGTCGAGCGCAGCTCGGCGGGCGTCATGCGCTCGGCGGCCGAGGGCGGGGTGGCGGCGGGGGTGGCGTGAGAAACGGGCACGAAACGAAGTGAAGCAAACAGGTCGGGGCGGCCGGCGACGGCGCCCATACCCCGGGGTGCAGGGCAGCCCGATATTGTGCGCCAAAGCGACCGCCGCTTCCCGGCCCGGCAGGAGCGGTACGCCTGCCGGGCCCGGAGGCTTATCATGGTGGGTTGCCTGCCCGACGACGACGCCTGAGCCCACTGCCGTGAACCTGATCCCGCCGCCCCTGTCCAGTGAC
>SBFU01000303.1 GCA_006227785.1 Burkholderiales bacterium | reverse complement strand
GACATTCTGCGAGGGCGGCTGGCATTCCAGGGCGCCATCTTCAGTGACGACCTCAGCATGGAAGCGGCCCGTCATATCGACGGCCGCCACGTCAGTTTCACCGAAGCCGCGCTGGCTGCCTTGCAGGCGGGTGGCGATCTGGTGTTGCTGTGCAACCAGTCGGTGGTCGATGGAGGTTCGCCGATCGACGAGGCGATCGAAGCGCTTTCACGTGCCCAGATCCAGGGCGACTGGCGGCCGTCGCCCGCCAGTGAAGAGCGCCGGCGTTCGTTGTTGCCCCACGGATCGGCGATGCCATGGGACGACCTCATGGTGCACGCGCGCTACATGCACGCGCTGTCTCTGATCCCCTAGATCTTCAGGTTCAGCCTGTCCAGCAGGTCGGCCACCAGCTCCAGCCGGACCAGAGGGTTGTCCAGGGCCATCAAGCGCAGCTTGATGTCGTTGGACACCGGCAGCAGCTCCAGCCACCGGTTGGCCACCCAGCCGCTGTCGTCCCATCGGTAGGGCGGTTGCAGCGCCAGGTTGGCCAGCGAGTCCGGGTCGCGCTCCTGCAGGCTTTCAAGCAGGCGCTGCAAGGCCTGGCGAACTGGCAACAGGGGCTCGATCACCGGTACCGCCGGCTCTGCGGCCAGCAGGCGCACGTCACCCACCCAAAGGCCATGCGGCAGCTGACGGCGGGCCGTGACCTCAAAGCGCTGCAGGCCTTCGCAGCGGACCATCATCAACCCGGGTTGCGGCCGCTCCAGGGTGTCAATGCGCGCGAGCGTGCCGACCGGGTGAAACACCTCCTTGGCAAAGCCGTCGCCACCGGGTGGCGCAGACGGATCGGCCCGTCGGACCTCCGTGCCCTCGCTGAGGCAGACCACACCAAAGGGGGCGCCTGCTTGCTGGCAGCGCTTGATCATGTCCAGGTAACGCACCTCAAAGATGCGCAGCGGCAACCAGCCTCCGGGGAACAGGACGGTCTGCAGCGGGAACAGGGGCAGCTGATGCAGCTGCAGGGGTTCCGGGGAAGGGGCGTCGGAGGAAGGCGATGGGGGCACGTTGAAGTCCTGACCGCAGGGCTGCATGCCCGGCAGGTGGCGCGATCACTGATTCTGTCCGAGACGCCCGAGCCGGTGTGTCAAGAACTCGGATGGGCCAAGCAAGTCAGTCGCTGACCACAGCATCGGCGCTCTGGCGCTGCAACATGGCCAGGATGTTGGCCACGCCGCTGCGCAGTTCGCGTCGGTCACAGATGAAGTCGACCGCACCCTTGGTCTGCAGGAACTCTGCGCGCTGGAAACCCTCTGGCAGCTTCACGCGCACCGTGTTCTCGATCACGCGAGGACCGGCAAAGCCGATCAGGGCCTTGGGCTCGGCAATGACCACATCGCCCATGAAGGCGAAGCCGGCGCTCACACCACCCATGGTCGGATCGGTGAGCACACTGATGTAGGGCAGGCCCTTCTTGGCCAGGCGGGTAAGGGCAGCATTGGTCTTGGCCATCTGCATGAGCGACAGGAGGCCTTCCTGCATGCGGGCGCCGCCGGTGGCGGTGAAGCAGACGAAGGGCACCTTTTGGGCGATGGCTTCTTCGACACCGCGCACAAAGCGCTCACCCACCACGGAGCCCATGGAGCCACCCATGAAGTCGAACTCGAAACAGGCCGCCACCAGGCTGATGCTGCAGACCGATCCGCCCATGACGATCAGTGCATCGGTCTCGCCGGTGGTGTCCAGGGCCTCACGCAGGCGTTCGGGGTACTTGCGGCTGTCCTTGAACTTCAGCGCATCGACCGGCAGCACCTCCTGGGCGATGTCGTAACGGCCTTCGGCGTCCAGAAAAGCGTTCAGGCGCGCGCGCGCGCCGATGCGGTGGTGGTGGCTGCAGTGCGGGCAGACGTTCTGGTTCTTTTCCAGGTCGGTGCGGTAGAGCACGGCTTCGCAGCTGGGGCACTTGATCCACAGCCCTTCGGGCACACTGCGGCGCTCGGCCGGGTCGGTCGGTGTGATCTTGGGCGGAAGCAGTTTCTCAAGCCAGGACATCGTTGCTATCTCCTAAACGACCGTGAATTAGACCACGGTCAAGCTGCGTCGTCACATCTGGAAACCTGATCAGGCATCCAGTGCTTTTCGGATTCCGCGCAGGAACTGGGTGGCCACCGGAATGACCTTCTCGAACGGCTCGTCTTCGATCAGCTGGATGATCTTGCTGCCGATCACCACCGCGTCGGCGGTTTTGCCAATGGCCTTGGCGGTCTCGGCGTCGCGGATGCCAAAGCCCACACCGACAGGGATGCTCACGTGCGTGCGGATGCGCGGTAGCATGGCCTCGACCTGACCCACGTCCAGCGTGCCTGCGCCGGTCACGCCCTTGAGTGACACGTAATAGACATAGCCGCTGGCCACCCGGGCCACCTGCGCCATGCGTTCGTCCGTGCTGGTGGGCGCCAGCAGGAAGATCAGGTCCATGTTGGCGGCGCGCAGCGCATCGGCAAAGTCTTCGCACTCCTCGGGCGGGTAGTCCACCACCAGCACGCCGTCCACGCCGGCGGCCGATGCGTCGCGCACAAAGCTGCCGGCGCCGTGCTTCTGGTCGTAACGCTCGATCGGGTTGGCATAGCCCATCAGCACCACCGGGGTGGTGTCGTTGTCCTTGCGGAACTCGCGCACCATGGCGATCACCTGCGCCAGGCCGATGCCCAGGGCCAGTGCGCGGTCGCCCGCCTTCTGGATCACCGGGCCGTCGGCCGATGGGTCGGAAAACGGCACGCCCAGCTCGATGATGTCGGCGCCTCCCTCGACCATGCCGTGCATGAGCTTGGGCGTGATGTCCGCATAGGGAAAACCAGCCGTGACGAAGGGGATCAGGGCCTTGCGGTTCTGCGCCCGCAAAGCGCTCAGGGTCTTTTCAATGCGGCTCATGACTTGTTCACCTTGATCGTTGCGGTCTCCATGCCTCCCTTGACCGACTGGCCGCGGCAGCTCGGGCGGCAGTAGAAGTCGGCGTTCGACAGATCGGCCACGGTGCCGATGTCTTTGTCGCCTCGGCCGGAGAGGTTGACCAGCACCGACTGGGTGGGCTTCAGGGTCTTGGCCAGCTTCATGGCATAGGCCACGGCGTGGCTGGATTCCAGCGCGGGGATGATGCCCTCGGT
>SBFU01000465.1 GCA_006227785.1 Burkholderiales bacterium | reverse complement strand
CGCATCAGCGCCGAGGCCAAGGTGCCGGTCATCAAGCACCTGGACGGCAACTGCCACACCTATGTGGACGACCCCTGCGATATCGGCATGGCGGTCAAGGTGGCCGACAACGCCAAGACGCAAAAGTACAGCCCCTGCAACGCCACGGAGGGCCTGCTGGTGGCGCGTGGCGTCGCCCGGGACTTTCTGCCGAAGATCGGCGCCGTCTACGCTGCCAAGGGTGTGGAAATGCGTGGCTGTCCAGAGGCGATGACCATCCTGTCGGCCGTGCCGGGTGCGCAAGTCAAGGCGGCGACCGAGCAGGACTGGAGCGAGGAGTACCTCGCGCCCGTCGTCAGCGTCAAGGTCGTGGACGGCGTGGACGAGGCGATCGCCCACATCAACCGCTACAGCAGCCACCACACCGACGCCATCCTCACCACCGACCATGTGCATGCCCAGCGCTTTCTGCGCGAGGTCGATTCGGCCAGCGTCATGGTGAATGCGAGCACCCGCTTCGCCGACGGCTTCGAGTACGGCCTGGGGGCCGAAATCGGCATCAGCACCGACAAGTTCCACGCCCGTGGACCGGTGGGCGTCGAAGGGCTGACCTCGCTGAAGTACGTGGTGCTGGGCGAAGGCGAAATTCGCACCTGAGACTTGCAGATCGAGCGCCAGCCCCCATCTGCTGCGCTTATAGTGTCCAAAAATTCCAACACAGGCCCACACGCGTCGGCAGAGCGTCCAGGCCAGCGTAGGTCCGGCTTTGCCGGCCCGCAGCTGGCGCCCCCCAGCGGGGGGTGACGTCGCAGACGGCGCCGGGGGACGTTCAATCCTATGGTTCCGCACCTCGTCACCGCTCTCAAGGGTCCCATCAACGAACTGGAACAGCGCATTCTCGAATCCACCCCGGTGATCGAGCGCTGGTTCCGGCTGGAGTGGATGGAGCACACACCGCCGTTCTACACCTCGGTCGACATCCGCAACGCTGGCTTCAAGCTGGCGCCGGTCGACACCAATCTGTTCCCGGCCGGCTGGAACCACCTCACGCCCGAGATGCTGCCGCTGGCGGTTCAGGCGGCCATGGCCGCCATCGAGAAGATCTGCCCCGAGGCCAAGAACCTGCTGCTGATTCCCGAGAACAACACCGATCCGTTCTACCTCAGCAACCTGCTGCAGCTGCAGCGCATCTTCTACCAGGCGGGCCTGAACGTGCGCCTGGGCTCGCTGTCCAACGACATCAAGGCGCCGACCACGCTGGAGCTACCGGGCGGCGAGAGCATCACCCTCGAGCCCCTGGTGCGCAGCCGCCGCCGGTTGGGTCTGAAGAATTTCGACCCGTGCACCATCCTGCTCAACAACGACCTGAGTGCCGGTGTGCCGGGCATTCTGGAGGATCTGCACGAGCAGTACCTGCTGCCGCCACTGCATGCCGGCTGGGCCACCCGGCGCAAGAGCAACCACTTCAAGGCCTATGAAGAGGTGGCCAAGCGATTTGGCAAATTGCTCGGCATGGACCCCTGGCTCATCACCCCGCTGTTCAACCAATGCGGCAAGGTTGACTTCGGCCAGGCCGCCGGCCTCGATTGCCTGCGCAGCAACACCGATGCCCTGATCGCCAAGATCCGCCGCAAGTACAAGGAATACGGCATCAACGAGAAGCCCTTTGTGGTGATCAAGGCCGACAACGGCACCGGTGGCATGGGCATCCTGACGGTCAGGGACGCCAAGGACATCGACACCCTGAGCCCGGCATCGCTGGAGCGCATGGCCACGGTGCAGGCCGGCCAGCCGGTCAGCGAGGTCATCATCCAGGAAGGCGTGCTGACCCAGGAGCGCATCAACGCAGCCGTCGCCGAGCCCGTGGTCAGCCTGATGGACCGCTATGTGGTCGGCGGCTACTACCGCATCCACGCCGACCGGGGGGTGGACGAAAACCTCAATGCCCCAGGTTCGAGCTTCGTGCCGCTGGCCTTCGAGCAGAGCGCCCAGCTGCCGCAGCCCGGCGTCAAGCCCGGCGCCAGCGCGCCCAACCGCTTCTACATGTACGGCGTGATCGGCCGCCTGGCGATGCTGGCGGCCAGCTACGAACTCGAAGCCACCGACCCGGACGCCGAGGTCTACGACTGACCCGCACTTCGGCGGATGTCGTTTTTTCGTGATCTGAGCCTGCCGGCGGCCACCGCCGGATTTGTGGCGGTGCTGGTGGGCTTCACCAGCTCGGTGGCCATCGTGTTCCAGGCGGCGCAGGCCTTTGGCGCCACGCCAGAGCAGCTGACCTCCTGGATGTGGGCGCTGGGGCTGGGCATGGGCCTGTGCACGGCCGTGCCGTCCCTCATCTTGCGCCAGCCCGTCATGGTCGCCTGGAGCACACCGGGCGCGGCGGTGCTGGCCACCGCGGGGCTGGCGGGGGGTTTTTCCATGGCCGAGGCGGTGGGCGCTTTCATGGTCTGCGCGGCCCTGATCATCCTGTTCGGGGCCACTGGCTGGTTCGAGCGGCTGATGAACCGCATCCCGATGGCCATCGCGTCGGCATTGCTGGCCGGCGTGCTGGCGCGTTTCGGGCTGCAGGCCTTCGGTGCCGCCCAGTCCGACTGGCCGCTGGTGGTCCTGATGTTGCTGGCCTATCTGGCGGGACGGCGCTGGCTGGCGCGCTATGCGGTACCGCTGACCCTGCTGGTGGCCGTGGTCTGGGTGGCCCTGCAGGGCCGCCTGCAGACCGAAGCCCTGGTCCTGGAATGGGCGCGCCCGGTATTCACCGCGCCGGTGTTCTCGCTCCAGGCCCTGGTCAGCCTGGCCTTGCCGCTGTTCATCGTCACCATGGCATCGCAGAACCTGCCGGGGGTGGCGGCCATCCGGGCCGCCGGTTACGCCATGCCCATCTCGCGCATCATCACGCTCACCGGCGTGACCACGCTGCTCCTGGCGCCTTTCGGGGCCTTTGCGCTGAACCTCAGTGCCATCACGGCGGCCATCTGCATGGGTGAGGAAGCGCACCCGGACCCGAAGAAGCGCTACAGCGCCGCCGTCGTCTGTGGTGCGCTCTACGTGGCCATTGGCCTGGTCGGCGCGGCCGTGACGGGCGTGCTGCTGGCCTTTCCGAAGGAGCTGGTGCTGGCGATCGCCGGTCTGGCGCTGCTGGGCAGCATTGGCGGCGGCCTGCACGCA
>SBFU01000145.1 GCA_006227785.1 Burkholderiales bacterium | reverse complement strand
CTTTCTGAACAACCCCTATCAGGAGACACGCATGACACGCACCATCCAGCAATTGTTCGACCTCAAGGGCAAGACCGCCCTGGTCACCGGCGGCTCGCGCGGCCTGGGCCTGCAGATGGCCCACGCCCTGGGCGAAGCCGGCGCCCGCGTGCTCATCAGCTCGCGCAAGGCCGAAGATCTGGAGCAGGCCACCGCCGAATTGCAGGCCGCCGGCATCGACGCGCGCTGGATCGCGGCCGACTGCCAGCATGAAGACCAGATCCGCAAGCTGGCCAGCGAATCCATGGAGCGCCTGGGTGACATCGACATCCTGGTCAACAACGCCGGTGCCGCCTGGGGCGCTCCGGCCGAAGACCACCCGCTGGAGGCCTGGGACAAGGTGATGAACCTGAACGTACGCAGCTACTTCTTCCTGAGCCAGCTGATCGCCAAAGGCAGCATGATTCCTCGCCGCCAGGGCAGCATCATCAACACCGCGTCGATTGCCGGTCTGGGTGGCAACCCGTCCGGCATGAAGACCATTGCCTACAACACCTCCAAAGGGGCGGTCATCAACTTCACCCGTGCGCTGGCGGCCGAGTGGGGCGCACACGGCATCCGCGTGAATGCCATCTGCCCGGGCTTCTTCCCCAGCAAGATGACGCAGGGCACGCTCAAGGCCATGGGCGAGGAGAAGCTGGCGGCCCATGCGCCGCTGGGCCGCCTGGGCGACGACGAAGACCTCAAGGGCCTGACCCTGCTGTACGCCTCCGCTGCAGGCAAGCACATCACCGGTCAGTGGCTGGCGGTGGACGGTGGTGTCAGCATTGTCACTGGAGGCTGAGTGGACTTCGAAGTCTTCATCCCCTTTGTTGAACACCTCGGCTTCAAGCTGCAGCGGTTCGAAGGCGGGCAGGCGCAGATCGCCTTCAACCCGCAGATCGAGCACGAGAACTCGTTCAACGTGGTGCACGGTGGCGCCAGCATGACCTTGCTGGATGTGGTCATGGCCCATGCCGCGCGCTCGGTGGAGCCGGCCATGGGTTGTGTCACCATCGAGATGAAGACCAGTTTCATGCGCGCGGCCAAAGGACCGCTGGTGGCCCACGGCACGCTGCTGCACCGCACCGCCACCATGGCCTTCACCGAAGGGCGCATCGTGGACTCGGAAGGTCAGCTGTGCGCCCACGCCACCGGCACCTTCAAGTTCGTGCCCCGCCTGCCGGTGGGCAAGGGCACCCACGCGCTGAACAAACTCAAGACCGACTGATGGCGACCGAACCGACGCCCGTTGCCTTCGTCACCGGTGCCGCCCGCGGCATCGGTCTGGCCATTGCACGCTGGTTCCTGCACAACGGTCATCGCGTGGCCATCATCGACAACGACGGCGCCACCCTGTCCGCCACCGAAACCACCCTGCGTGCCGAGCTGGGCGCGCAGGCCGACCGCCTGCTGGTGATCCATGGCGACGTATCGGTGCCGCAGCAGGTGACCGACGCCGCCCAGCGCGTGCAGCAGACTTTCGGCCGGCTCGATGCGCTGGTGAACAACGCCGGCGTGGCCACCTTCAAGCCCATCGGCGACACCCGTTTCGACGAGTGGCGCTGGGTCATGGCCACCAACCTCGATGGGCCCTTTCTCATGGTGCAGGCCTGTGCCCCGCTCATGCTGGCTTCAGGTGGTGGTGCGGTGGTCAACATCGCCTCCATCTCGGGTCTGCGCGCCAGCACGCTGCGCGTGGCCTACGGCACGTCCAAGGCTGCGCTCATTCACCTGACCAAACAGCAGGCGGTCGAATACGGCAACGCCGGCATCCGCGTCAATGCGGTGGCGCCCGGCCCGGTCGAAACCGAGATGGCCAAGAAGGTGCACACCCCCGCCATCCGTGCCGACTACCACGACACCATCCCGCTGGCCCGCTACGGCAGCATGGAGGAGATCGCCCACGCGGTCGGCTTCCTGTGCGGCCCGCAGGCCAGCTACATCAACGGCCAGGTGCTGGCGGTCGACGGCGGCTTTGATGCCGCCGGCGTCGGCCTGCCCACGCTGCGCCAACCCGCCCCCTGAACAACCCAAGGAGACCCCCATGCCCGCCAACCGCCAGATCCTGCTCGACAACCGCCCCCAGGGCGAAGCCACGGTCGACAACTTCAAGCTTGTCACCACCGACACGCCGCCCCTGTCTGACGGACAGGTGCTGGTGAAGCACCACTACCTCAGCCTGGACCCCTACATGCGCGGCCGCATGAACGACAGCAAGAGTTACGCCGCGTCGCAGCCGCTGGGTGAGGTGATGATCGGTGGCACGGTGGGCGAGGTGGTCGAGTCGAAGCACCCCAAGTACCAGCCCGGTGACCAGGTGGTCGGCATGGGTGGCTGGCAGGAATACAGCGTGGTCGATGCCAACCAGCCTGGCGCGCTGCGCAAGGTCGACACCACCCATGTGCCGCTGTCCTACTACCTGGGCGCGGTGGGCATGCCGGGCGTGACCGCCTGGTATGGCCTGGTGCGCATCATCGAGCCCAAGGCGGGCGAGACCATGGTCATCAGCGCCGCCACCGGCGCGGTGGGCAGCGCGTTTGCGGCCCTGGCCAAGGCCCGTGGCTGCCGCGTGGTCGGCATTGCCGGCGGCACCGAGAAGTGCGATTACGCGGTCAAGGAACTGGGTTACGACGCCTGCATCGACTACCGCCTGCACAAGGACATGTACTCTCTGGCCAAGGCGCTCAAGCAGGAGTGCCCCAACGGCATCGATGGCTACTTCGAGAATGTGGGCGGCATGATCCTGGACGCCGTGCTGCTGCGCATGAACGCCTTCGGCCGCATCGCCGTCTGCGGCATGATCGCGGGCTACGACGGCCAGCCGCTGCCGCTGGCCAACCCGGCACTGATCCTGGTCAACCGCCTCAAGGTGCAGGGCTTCATCGTCAGCGAGCACATGGAAGACTGGCCGCAGGCGCTGACCGAACTGGGCACCCTGGTGGCGACCGGCAAGCTGCGCCCGCGCGAGACCATCTCGCAGGACATCGCATCGGCACCCGAGGCTTTCCTGGGTTTGCTCAAGGGCAAGAACTTCGGCAAGCAGCTTGTCAAGCTGATCTGACGCCACCACGCGGAGGCTGGCATGAACACGACCCACGAAGTCTTCAACCAGCCCGAGCCGCTGGT
>SBFU01000391.1 GCA_006227785.1 Burkholderiales bacterium | reverse complement strand
AGTGCGTTTCGCAAGTTTGCCATTTCGCGCGTGGGTGCACGTGGCTATATGCAGATCATGCCGTTCTGGGCGCGACTGATCGGCGATGGCGACGTCGGGCGCTTGTTCGACATGCGGGTCAACCTGCGTTTCGGATGTGTCATCCTCAGGCACTACCTCGATCGGGAGCGTGAGGACACGTTTCTGGCGCTGGGGCGCTACAACGGCAGCCGCGGCCGAAGCGAGTACCCCAACGCGGTCTATACCGCGGCTCGCCACTGGGCACACCCGGACGCCTGAGCGGTCGATGCCGGGTTGACTGGAGGGCTTGTGGGCTCGCCGCTGGGCGGCAGACGCCGGGTCCCCTATTGCAGAAAGCCGATCCGGCCCTTGCCGCTGCCCTGGCGCGGCAGGTCTGCGTCCTCCAGCGCGTAGCGATTGTCCAGCCGTGCATTGCCGAAGGCGGTCATCAGCGCGCGCCGCATTTCGCGTGGCGCCAGTTGGGCCAGCTGGTCGAGGACGTCGTCAGGCGGGTCCGGCTCGAAGCGCTGACCCCAGTCGTGCTCATTTCGAATGCCCCGGTACAGATGGGCGGCGATCTTGCGCGCCGCATCCAGCGATGGCGGCGCGATCTCGAACACATTCATGCGGTTGAGGATGGGTTCAGGTATGCCCCGTTCGTCGTTGGCCGTGGTGACCCAGATGACCTGGCTGGCGTCGATCGGTACCTCAGCAAACTCGTCAACAAAACTCTGGGCGGTGTCGTGTTCGAGCAGGCTGTACAAGGCGCCCAGTGGGTCGTACTGAGCGTCTCCACTGGCCTTGTCGATCTCGTCCACCACGATGACCGGATTCGCGTACTGGCCGTCAACCAGGGCTTCGAACACTTTGCCCGGCTTCGCCCCTTTCCATTGTGAGGACGAGCCCGACAGAAGCCAGCCGGCCGTCATGGAACTCATGGGAATCAGGTTCATGCCAGTGCCCAGCAGGTCGGCCATCTGGCGGGCAAAGTGGGTCTTGCCCACGCCGGGTGGACCGAGCAGAAGGATGGGTGTGACTTCCAGGCTGTCGTGGCTGTCCTGGCTGAGCGCCACATGGCGCTTGACGTCATCCAGTACCTCGGTGAAGTTGGGCAGCAGTTCGTACAGCGGTGCCATGTCGGGCACGCCGGAGGGCTTGACCGCAAAGCGCTGAGGACCCCGCTCGATCATGCGCTGCCAGGTATTGCGCAGGCTCTCGTATTCCCGTTCGTTGCCGCTGGCCTGCAGCTTGGCCAGCTTGCGTTCGACGGCGTCAGCGTCATAGACACTGCGCATCTGGGCAATGGGCAGGCCCAGGGCGGGGGTAGGCACCAGACTGCGTGAGCTCATGAGACCTCCATGACGAAAGCAGGCACGCCTTCATTCAAGCACATCTCATGCCCACCCTCAAGGCAGGAATAACCGCAGTATTCCGTGACAGACCGGCGTTTATGCCGTCCGTGTGAACGATTGCTCGGACGGGCCCATTCAGGCCGGTCGCCCGGGGAGGAGGTCGGTCAGGATTGGCCGTTGATGACCTGCTGCAGTTCACCGGATTGGTACATCTCCATCATGATGTCCGAGCCGCCGATGAACTCCCCGCGCACGTAGAGCTGGGGGATGGTGGGCCAGTTGCTGTAGTCCTTGATGCCCTGGCGGATGGCATCGTCCTCCAGGACGTTGACGGTGGTCACGTTGCGGGGGTCGACGCCGCAGGCCTTGATGATCTGGATGGCGCGTCCCGAAAAGCCGCACATGGGAAAACTGGCATTGCCCTTCATGAAGAGCACGATCTCGTTGTTCTTGACCAACTGGTCGATCTGGGTCTGGGTGTCGCTCATGGTGGTGGGATCCTAGGGGTTCAAAGGCGGGGAATAACCCGGCACGTTGGTCAATTATCCATCGAACCCACGCCGACCGCCGCTGCAACGCTCGATGCCCGCGAGGTCTTTGCGGCTGTTGACCTGGTCGAACCGGGCCCGGTCCAGCAACTGCCTGACCGCTACAGCCTGATCGTGGCCATGCTCCAACAACAGCCATCCGCCCATGGCCAGCCGACCGGGCGCTGCGTTTGCGATGTGCCGCAGATCTTCCAGCCCATCGCGACCGGCGGTCAGTGCAGCGACCGGCTCGTGGCGCAAGGCCGGCAGGTGGGGATCGTTGTCGGCGATGTAGGGCGGGTTGGAGACGATCAGGTCAAAGCGGTACCCTGACACTGGCTCGAACCAACTGCCGTGATGAAACCGGACATCCAGACCGAGCCGGCTCGCATTGGCCCGTGCCACATCCAGTGCATCGGCGCTCGCGTCCACCGCATGAACCTCGGTGTGCGGGCGGGCCGCCTTCAGTGCCAGGGCGATCGCGCCGCTGCCGGTGCCCAGGTCGAGCACCCGCGGTGTGTTGGTTGCACCGTCGGGACGGTCCAGGCACTGGAGTGCCCAGGTGACCAGGGTCTCGGTGTCGGCCCGAGGAACCAGGACCCTGCCATCGACCTGCAGCCCGATACCGTGGAATTCCTGCCAGCCGATCAGGTAGGCCATGGGTTCGCCGTCCAGTCGGCGGCGCTGCAGGGTCTGCAGTTGGGTCGTCTGTGCTTCGTCCAGCGCGGTTTGGTCGTGGCTCCACAGCCAGGCCCGGTCATGCGGATCGCGTGAGAGGGCGTGCAGCACCAGCATCTGGGCATCCAGGCGATCCAAGCCGAGTGCCTGGGCTTGTGCGAGCGCTTGCCGGACGTTCAAGCCAGTCCCTTGCTGCCGTGACGCTGCTCCAGTTCAGCCAGCAACTCGGCACCCCTTGTCACCTGCAGCGCATGGATCACCTCATCCAGATCGCCGTCCATCACTGCGGTCAGCTTGTAGAGCGTGAGGTTGATGCGGTGGTCGGTCAGTCGACCCTGAGGAAAGTTGTAGGTGCGGATGCGGTCGCTGCGGTCGCCGCTGCCGATCAGCCCCTTGCGCGTGGCGGCTTCTGCTTCGGCCCGTTCGCGCCGCTCCTTGTCCTGCAGGCGCGCCGCCAGCACCTGCAGAGCCTTGGCCTTGTTGCCGTGCTGCGATCGGCCGTCCTGGCATTCGGCAACCAGTCCGGTGGGCAGGTGGGTCACGCGAACCGCGGAATCGGTCTTGTTGATGTGCTGGCCACCGGCGCCGCTGGCGCGGAA
>SBFU01000501.1 GCA_006227785.1 Burkholderiales bacterium | reverse complement strand
GCGATGCCCGCATCAACATGATCTACGAAGGCACCAACACCATCCAGTCGCTGGACCTGCTGGGCCGCAAGGTGCTGGGCAACAACGGCGCCACGCTCAAGAAATTCGGCAAGCTGGTGGCGGCACTGGTGGAAGAAGAGGGCGTCAACGAGAAGATGGCCGAGTTCATCAACCCCCTGGCTGTGCTGGGTGACCAGATCACCAAGTTCACCATGGAGGTCGGCTTCAAGGGCTTGCGCAATCCGGACGAAGTGGGTGCCGCCGCGGTCGATTACCTGCGCGTGGCAGGCCATCTGGTGTTCGGCTACTTCTGGGCCCGCATGGCCCAGGTGTCGCTGCAGAAGATCGCCGAAGGCAGCACCGACCCGTTCTACACCGCCAAGCTGCAGACAGCGCGCTTCTACTTCGCCAAGCTGTTCCCCGAGACGGCCACCCTGATGCGCACCGCCCGCGCCGGCAGCCAGGTCCTGATGGACACCGAAGCCGCTCTGGCCTGAGATCCCCTCAAACACCCACCAGGAGACACCCATGACCCGCCTGCCTGTCGCTCTCGCTTTCTCGCTGGCCTCTTCCGTGGCCATGGCCCAGATGACCCCTGAAGGGCTCTGGCGCAACGTCGACGACAAGACCGGTGAGGCCAAGGCCGAGATCCGCATTGCGGCCACGGCCTCGGGTGCTCTCAACGGGAAGATCGAGAAGGCCCTGACCCAGAGCAGCGAACCCAACTGCAGCCTGTGCACCGATGACCGCAAGGACAAGCCCAAGCTGGGCATGGAAATCATCCGCGGTGCGAAGAAGTCGGATGGCGGCGCGTTGTGGGAAGGCGGAAAGATCCTCGACCCCGAGAACGGCAAGGAATACACACTGCGCATGACACCGCTGGAAGACGGCAAGAAGCTGCAGATCCGCGGTTACATCGGACCCTTCTACCGGACCCAGATCTGGACCCGCGTGGAGTGATGGACACACATATGAAACGATTTCAAGTGAAGAAAGTCGCCGTGCTCGGCGCAGGCGTGATGGGCGCGCAGATCGCGGCGCACCTGGTCAACGTCAAGGTGCCCGTTGTTCTCTTTGACCTCCCTGATAACAAGGCCCCCACGCTCCCCGCTTCGCGTGGTTCGCTGCCCCCCGAGGGGGCTGACCCGACTTGGGGCGGCCCGGCGTCGGGTCGGGTCTCGTCCTCGAGCACATACACCATCAGCTTGCCCGCGCCCCGTTTGAGGCCGGTTTCGATGGCCTCCATCACCCGCGCCGGTTCGGCGTTGCCGAGGCGGAAGCGGTCGGCCACCACGTCGAGCAGCTTGACGGCCTCGATCACCGGCTTGGCCTTCTTGCCCTTGGCCGGCGCCTCGTTCTTGACTTCACGCTGCACGATGCGCTCGGACTGTACGCGTGTGTAGCCACTGGCCGAGAGCCACTGCTCGACCTCTTCAGGTGTGGCGGCTGCCGGCAGTTCCACCGGGAACGTCACCACCAGCCTCGGGTCGCCCTGTTCCTTCGAACGGCGTTGCAGCTCGGCAAAGATGGTCTCAGGGGAATCGTGCCGCACCGGCAGGGCGGTCTCTCGGTCGAACAGGCTGGCCCCACGCGCGAACAGCAGCTTGATGTGGTCGTTCAGTTCGGTCATGGTGCCGACCGTGGAACGCGAAGACCGCACCGGGTTGGTCTGGTCGATCGCGATGGCAGGGGGCACACCCTCGACCCGGTCGACCGCCGGTTTGTCCATGCGGTCCAGGAACTGCCGCGCATAGGCACTGAAGGTCTCGACGTAGCGGCGCTGCCCTTCGGCAAACAGGGTGTCGAACACCAGGCTGGACTTGCCCGAACCGCTGGGCCCGGTGACCACCGTCAGTTCGCCGGTGCGGATGTCCAGATCCAGATTCTTGAGGTTGTGCTGCCTGGCCCCGCGAATGCGAATCGTCCCCGTGGCCGGTGTGGCGGACGCCGGTCCGGCTCGATCGGAAGTCGGAACCAGGGGGGCGGGATTCGGCGGCAGTTCGTCGGCCATGCAGGGCTCCAGGAAAAGGAGCCAAATATTCTACGGAGGGCCCCTTTCCCGGGTAATCCTGTACGTCATCTCCACAATGCGCGGCGTCCGCCGAATGGCTAGCATGCCTCGACGTTGGTCTTGAGAAGGAAGCGGCATGAGGACGACAACGAAGATCCGGGCTGGCCGATGCTGGCGGGCCTGCGCCACCGGCCTGCTGCTGGTTTCGGTGGTGGTTTCGGCGCAGGCGCAGTTGCGCATCGGGCAACCCTCGGGATTCACCGGATCGGTGGCCGCCGGGGTCAAGGAGAACACCGAAGGCGCGAAGCTCTACATCGATGCGGTCAACGCGCGGGGTGGCGTCAACGGACAGAAGATTGAATTGATCTCGGTTGACGACGAGTTCAAGCCGGCCCGCACGGTCGAGGTGGCCCGCGAGCTGATCACGAAGCAGAACGTGCTGGCGCTGTTTTTGAACCGGGGAACACCACACGCGCAGGCGCTGCTGCCCCTGCTGGCCGAGTACCAGATACCCCTGGTCGGACCCAGCACCGGTGCCATGGCCTTGCACCAGCCGGTCAACCCCTGGGTGTTCAACGTGCGCGCGACCTACCAGCGCGAAGCGGCCAAGGCGATTGAGCACCTGGCCACCATCGGCATCACCCGCATCGCGGTGCTGGAGACCGACGATTCCTTTGGCGCCGACTCGGCCGCAGGCGCCCGCCAGGGCTTTGAGCGCACCAAGCTGCAACCGGTGCTGCAGGAGAAATTCCCGCGCGACAAACCCGACTTCGGACCGCTGGCCCAGCGCGTGCGAAGCGCAGACGCCCAGGCCGTGCTGGTGATCGGTTCGGCCGGCAACACCGCGAACGCGGTCCAGGCCATTCGCGCGGCGGGCTCGCGCGCCCAGGTCGTCACCCTGTCGAACAACGCCTCCGATGGCTTCATCCGCCTGCTGGGCGAGCATGCGCGCGGCGTGATCGTCACCCAGGTGTTCCCGAATGAGCGCAGCGTCAGCTATGCCCTGATCAAGGAGGCCCGGGATCTGGCGGCCGCCAAGGGCATGGACGGTGTGTCACCCGCCATGATGGAAGGGTTTGCCGCGGCCAAGGTGCTGGTCGAAGGCCTGCGGCGGGCGGGCCCCCGGCCGACGCCCACCGGACTGCGCGACGC
>SBFU01000165.1 GCA_006227785.1 Burkholderiales bacterium | reverse complement strand
CCCTTGAAGCGGCTGATCTGGCACTTTTCGCGCGCGACACCGTCTTTTTCGGCCTTGTCGAGGATGGCGTGCAACTCACCTTCGTCCAGGGCGTACTGCTTGCTGGCCGGCTTCTTGCCCCGCGCCGGCACATCGACCCGGAACAGCGGCGGCCGGGCCACATACACGTGGCCGGCCTCGATCAGTTTCGGGAAATGGCGGAAGAACAGGGTCAGCAGCAGCACCTGGATGTGCGAGCCATCAACGTCGGCATCCGACAGGATGCACACCTTGCCGTAGCGCAGACCGCTGAGGTCCGGGCTGTCCAGCGGGCCATGGGGGTCGACCCCGATGGCGACCGCGATGTCGTGGATCTCGTTGTTGGCGAACAGGCGGTCACGCTCGACCTCCCAGGTGTTGAGCACCTTGCCACGCAGCGGCAGCACCGCCTGGCATTCCTTGTCGCGCCCCATCTTGGCGCTGCCGCCGGCCGAATCCCCCTCCACCAGAAAGACTTCGTTGTGCGCAATGTCCCGGCTCTCGCAGTCGGTCAGCTTGCCCGGCAGCACCGCCACGCCCGAGCCTTTGCGCTTCTCGACCTTCTGACCGGCCTTCTGGCGGCTTTGGGCCGCCTTGATGGCCAGCTCGGCCAGCTTGCGCCCATAGTCGACGTGCTGGTTGAGCCACAGCTCCAGCGCCGGGCGCACAAAACTGCTGACGAGTCGCACCGCATCGCGCGAGTTCAGCCGCTCTTTGATCTGCCCCTGGAACTGAGGGTCCAGCACCTTGGCGCTGAGAACATAGGAGGCGCGCGCGAACACATCTTCGGGCAACAGCTTGACGCCCTTGGGCAGCAGTGCATGCAGCTCGATGAAACCCTTGACCGCCTGGAACAGGCCGTCCCGCAGTCCGCTCTCGTGGGTGCCGCCGGCACTGGTGGGAATCAGGTTGACATAGCTCTCGCGCACCGGCGCCCCTTCCTCGGTGAAGGCCACGCACCAGGCCGCCCCCTCGCCTTCGGCAAAACTGTCGTGGGTGGCGTCGGCAAAGCCCTCGCCCTCGAACATGGGAATCACCGGATCGGCTGCCAGGGTCTGGGCCAGGTAGTCGCGCAGACCGCCCTTGTACAACCAGGTCTGGGTGTCGCGTGTTTTTTCGTTGACCAGCGTGACCTGGACACCCGGCATCAGCACGGCCTTGCTGCGCAGCAGGTGCGTGAGTTCAGCCGCGGGCAAGGCGGCGCTCTCGAAGTACCTGGCGTCGGGCCAGACCCGCACCGTGGTGCCCTGCTTGCGGTCACCTTCGCTGCGCGGCTGCACCTTCAGGGGTTCGACCACGTCGCCGGCCGAAAAGGCCAGGCGGGCCATCTGACCGTCGCGGTAAGAGGTCACCTCCAGCCGGGTCGACAGGGCGTTGGTCACGCTCACGCCCACCCCGTGCAGCCCCCCCGAAAAGCTGTAGGCGCCACCCTTGCCCTTGTCGAACTTGCCTCCGGCGTGCAGGCGGGTGAACACCAGCTCCACCACCGGGGCGTTCTCTTCAGGATGGAGGCCAAACGGGATGCCTCGCCCGTCGTCCTCCACACTGACCGAACCATCGGCGTGCAGGCAGACCTTGATTTTTTTGCCGAAGCCGGCCAGCGCTTCATCGGCCGCGTTGTCGAGCACTTCCTGCACGATGTGCAGCGGGTTGTCGGTCCGGGTGTACATGCCCGGCCGCTGTTTGACCGGCTCCAGGCCCTTGAGGACGCGGATGGAGCCTTCGGAATAGTCGGAAGGGGATTTGCTTGCCATGGGCGCGGATTGTAAGCGTCACCGGCCCAAAACACTGTACAAAACCACAGATTTGAGCCAACCGATGCCGCTGGGGTATCAATGCAGCCCAAAAATGTCACGGCCTGCGCAAGCCTTCGCGACAGGCGAAAATGCGGGGGTTTCGCTACAGTTCCTTCATGGCCACCTCATCCGCACCGCCTCCCGCTTCCGCCGGTTCGCCCGGCCGCCTGACTGCCTGGCAGGTGCTGGCTTGTGGCGCCGCCATCGTCACCCTGTCCATGGGGGTACGCCATGGTTTCGGTCTGTGGCTGCTGCCCATCACCACCGAGCAGGGCTGGAGCCGCGAATCGTTCGCCTTTGCCATGGCGGTGCAAAACCTGTCCTGGGGCGTGTTCGGCATATTTGCCGGCATGGCCGCCGACCGCTTCGGCGCCTTCCGGGTCCTGATCGCCGGCGCAGTCATGTACGCGCTGGGCCTGCTGGGCATGGCCTGGTCCACCAGCACCACCGGCTTTGCGCTGACCGCCGGCATCCTGATTGGTGCCGCTCAGGCTGGTACCACCTACGCCGTCATCTATGGCGTGATCGGGCGGCAGATCGCGCCCGAGCGCCGATCCTGGGCCATGGGTGTCGCCGCTGCCGCCGGCTCCTTCGGCCAGTTCCTGATGGTGCCGGTCGAGGGCTGGCTGATCAGCAGCTTCGGCTGGCAGCAGGCCCTGATCTGGCTCAGCGCGGCGCTGCTGCTGGTCATCCCGCTGGCGCTGGGCCTCAGGGAGCCAGGCTTCGCTGCCGGTCAGGCACCGGTCCGCGAACAGACCATCGTGCAGGCGCTGCGTGAGGCGCTGGGCTATCGCAGCTTCCAGTTGCTGATGGCCGGCTACTTCGTCTGCGGTTTCCAGGTCGTGTTCATTGGCGTGCACCTGCCCAGCTACCTCAAGGACAACGGCCTGTCGCCCCAAGTGGCCAGCTACGCGCTGGCCCTGATCGGTCTGTTCAACGTGATCGGCACCTACGCGGCCGGTGCGCTGGGCCAGCGGCTGCCCAAGCGGCACATCCTGGCCTTCATCTACCTGGCCCGCGCCGTGGCCATCACCGTGTTCCTGCTGGTGCCCCTGTCGCCACTGAGCGTCTATGTGTTCGCCGCCGTGATGGGGGTGCTCTGGCTTTCCACCGTGCCGCCGACCAATGCCGTCGTGGCCCAGATCTTTGGGGTGGCGCACCTGTCGATGCTCGGCGGCTTCGTTTTCTTCAGCCACCAGATCGGCAGCTTTCTGGGGGTCTGGCTCGGTGGCGTCCTCTACGACCGCACCGGCAGCTATGACGTGGTCTGGCTGATCGCCATCGCCCTGGGCGTGCTGGCCGCGATGGTGAACCTGCCAGTGCGCGAGACCGCGATCGCCCGCGGGCCCC
>SBFU01000304.1 GCA_006227785.1 Burkholderiales bacterium | reverse complement strand
CGCGCCACCTTCAGCGCCATGAAGCTGGCGGTTGTGTCCAGCGCCCGCTCCAGTTCTTGCGGACCGACCTGATGCTGCTCGCAGTAGGCGAAGAGATCGGCAAGCGCCCGGTCGAACTCCGCCTTCGCTTCCCGCTGAATCAGGTCTTCCACCTCCTCTTCGGTCAGCTGACTCACCGGACGCAAATGATGATCGGCCACCACGACGTCTTCAAGTGACACGCCACCGATCACCAGCGCCTGCCACCCCTGCACCGGTTCGCGGGTGCCCAAGGCCCGACGAGTCCGGCCCAAGGCATGCCTCAAGAGCACCAGCGAGCCCTGCGGCACACCCTGCACATGATCCAGTGCCGCCACCATGCCCGGGCGCCCGATCAGGCGGCCCGATGCAGCACAAGCCCGGTCAGTCTCCATGGATGGCACCACCGATGCAGAACAACTTGTCGTCACTCAACTCCTGCTCACCGTCCCAGCGGTAGGCCACAAGAGGGCCATCTGCCGCGGCCGACCAGTCCAGGCATGCCAGCTTGGGGCTTTCGATCTTCACATGTCCGGTGAACCAGTGGTGGCCGACAAAGATCGGCGAACCTTCGATGGCGCTGATCACCAGTTCAGCCGGCCAGTCCATGCCCCTGAGCTGTTCCTCCTGTCCCTGGGGCACAAGCGCCAGCTGGTGGAACTCCTTGGCCCAGTGCCGCCAGTTGGCCACGCGGACGTTGTCGTGCCGGTGGCCTGTCTTATCGACGATGTAACGCCCCTCGGGCAGGGGAAGCTCCAGGCCGCAGGTCAACAGCTCACGCGCCCACCGGACCCGGCCTGAAGGTTCATACGCGGCAGCCAGCAAATCGTCACTCAGGATGCTGCCCGGCATCCAGCCGGCCTGCTTCAGCACGGCCACCGCCTCCTCGTCCCAGCAACCGTGCACCGCCCGCAGGCCGCCCAGGTCGATGAAAGGCGGCAGACTGCGAAACCAGCGAACCCACTCATGGTGCCGGGCCGATCCTTCACCGACCTGCTGCAGGAACGCTGCGTGCTGGGCTCGGTTCTTCTGGCACTTGGCGCTGCTGCCCCGGTTCGGGCGGTAGCACTCACCCTCGGGACTGTTCGGGTCGACCGTCAGGTAGCCGATAGCGTTGAATTCGTGGTTGCCCATGATCGCCAGGGCATCGCCCGTCTCGATCATGCTGCGGGCGATCTCCAGCACCCTCACCTGCTGCGGACCTCGGTCGATCAGGTCCCCCAGAAACACCGCCATCCTGCCTGCCGGCGCCCTGTAGCCCTTGCCGCTGGGCACATACCCCATGGCCAGCAGGAGGGCCTCCAGCTTGCCGGCCTGACCGTGTATGTCCCCGATCAGATCACAGGCCCTGTTCAAGTCGTTCATGGCAATCCTCCGTTGAATAAAGTGCATCACGCAACTAACTCTAATCGAGTTAGAGTCATAATGCAACTATGTCTGGAAGCTCCCAACCCAAAGGCACCACCGTGCCCGCACCGGCGACGACAAAGCCCTACCCCATGCCCTTCGTCAGGGTCGAACTGGTGGTGCTCAGCGTGCTGGAGGACCGCCTGCAGGTGCTGCTCAGCCACCGGGAAGAAGCCCCTTACCAGCATCTGTGGGGGCTGCCGGGCGGGGTGCTGCGGATCGACCTGGACGCATCTCTGGAAGCCGCAGCGCACCGGGTGGCGCGGGAGCGCCTGAACCTGACCCTGCCCAACCTGGGTCAGGTCGCGGCCGTGGGAGGCGCAGACCGGGATCCGCGGGCGCCCTGGGCCATGAGCGTGGTCTATCGCAGCCTGGTGCAGCCCGACCTCGACGCCACGCCCGGCAAACGGGTCCAGGCCCTGTCCTGGCGGCCGGTGCAAGAGCTCGATCGGGCAGAGCCGCTGGCCTTCGACCACGCCGCACTGGTGCACCAGGCGGTCGAGTCTGTCCGGCGCGAGATCGCAGACATGCGCTTCCCGCCGGGCTGGGTGCCAGAGCCCTTTACCTACAGCGAGCTTCGCATCCTCAGCGAGGCCATCCTGGGTGCCCCGCTGGACAAGGTGACGTTTCGCCGCCGCTTGGACGCCTCGGGCATGGCCCTGCCCCTGGAGGGCCAGATGCGGGGAGGCGGTGCCCACCGGCCGGCGCAGCTGTACCGGCTCGGGGAGCCGACCGTAGCGCTGACGAAGGCCAACGGCGACAAAGTCAGATAGTGGCTCGCAGCCTCCACCGGACGGCAAGCGCGCCCCATCATCCAACCCGCGGAGCCTCCTGACCGGTCAGACGGCAACCGTCGCCGTGCGATCTGCAACGCCGGCCCCAGAAACGCTGGCTCGCGCAACTTCGGCTTCTCCCTCATGGACACACGGGTTCATGCCGGGGTTCCTCAGCTGCCGGCCCAGCTGGGCAGCCAGTCGAACCGCCTCCCTGCGCACACCGGACGTCACGGCCGCGTTGGCAAAACCAGTGACCTGATGGAACATAACGTGACGGCCGAACTGGCGACGAACGCCGATGGTGGCCAGCGGCCTGCCGCCCCGTTCGGGACGCAGAGAGATGACGTAGTAGTCACCCTCGGCGCACCTGTCACGGAAATGATCTGCACAGTGCCGCATCACCTTGCCCTCCTCCCACAACTGCCGGGCATTGCCGATCAGGACCGCCCTGTACCCCGGCAGCTTGCAGTCCAGCACAAGCCCTGCCGACCGCTGCCACGGCTGGGCCGACAGCAGGTCAGCCTGCTCGCGCTCCTCATGCTCGCGCACAAGCCCGAGGATGCGGTTGAGCGTCAGCCGCGGCTGGCATTGTCCCTCAAGGCCGCACCACTGCCGGTTGGCCCAGGCGATCAGCGCATGGACGTTTTCCTCCAACACGGGTCCGAGGGCCGGGCTCTGTGCCCACAGCCCCATCCGCGCGTTCAGGCCATACAGGTCCTCCAGATGCGGGTGGTAGCTGGCACGCGGACGGTTGGGGTTGCCATGCAGACTCAGGAAGGCCTTGAGCAGCCAGAGAGGCACCAGATCGTGGGTGCCGAAGGCCTGGGCCACCAGCAGGATGTCGACGGCCACCCGGGGCTGGCACCGGCGCTCGCGCCGATAGAACGCCCGCACTTCGGACATCCAGGCCGTACCCACGCGGTGCAGGAGCCGCCACATGGCAGGACGCACCCCGCGCTGGCGCAG
>SBFU01000108.1 GCA_006227785.1 Burkholderiales bacterium | reverse complement strand
CGGAACTGGCTTTGCCAGGCCGCAGGTGTTGCCCCCCAGTGGGGGGTGACGCGCCGCAGGCGCGGCGCGGGGGGCGTCCTGTTATGCCGCAGTCAACCAGTACCCCGCATTGAACGGGCTGCTCATGCGCAGGGCCATCGGGCTCACGTCGACGATCTTGTCGGTGGGCATGGGCTCTTCGCTTTCAATGGCGATCGGCTCCTCGCCCTTGGGCGCGCGGGCGACGGAAAACGAGTAGAAGCAGCGGAACGGGATCTTGCGGTCGCTCCAGTAGTCGGCGGCGTCGCGGAAGATGTCCAGCAGCTGTTCACGCGCTTCCTTGTCGAACTTGGCGTGGGCAGGGATGTGCTCGAGCACGACGATGAAGCCGGTCTGCGGCCCCGACTTGTGAACCAGGTCGGTCATGCAGTCATAGAGCGCGTCGAAGTTCTTGCCGAAATGCGCCGGCAGGGTGTACTGGGCCGCGATCAGTTCCAGCACGTCCTGCTTGCTCTGGGCCTTGGCCAGGTTGGCATACAGGAAGTGGTGGCCCAGCTGTTCGGCCGCCGCCTGCAGATCCTTGACGCCGTAGGCGCGGATCGACTGAACGATGTTGGTGCGAACGTTACGAAGTGGCATGTCCATCTCCGTGTCTCTTTCAAAAGGTCAAAGTTGAGAATCTGTCGAACAAAATCGGGACCCCAGCTCATTCCACGATCAGGCGGAAGCTGCTGTAGTGATCCTCGGTGTAGTAGCACGCGTCAGGAGACCGGGGTTGCTGGCCACCGCAGACAATCCGCCTGGCACCCCGGTGTCTGAGTCCGGGCGTGGGGACGGTGTACTCGCGGTAGTAACCCCGTTTTGCACGGGGCAACAACCGCTCGCGGTTGCCGAAGATGGTGCCGTCCTTCTGGTAGCGGAACGGGCCACCTTCCCGGATCAGCTCCATCATCTCCTGACCCTGAACCGGCAGCCCGGACAGCGGAACGGAGGCAACGGCCGAGCCCGGCAAAGCCGGTATCGAGGGCGTCCGGGCCTGCACCGCCAAGGTGCCCAGCGTGACCAGCAGACCGGCTGCCAGCGCACCTGCAATGACCGCCCGGGCCTGTTTCCAGCGACCGCGGGCTTGCCAAAAAGCCATGGATTTCCCTGCTCCTGATGCGGACAACCCGCCTCTGCTCAGGCGCCTGGGTGGGTGGCATGCACCACAAGGAGGCGTCTGATCGGGGGCGGGTTAACCCTGTGAATCAGGGCGAGAGTGTGCCCGAACGACCAAAAAAAAGCAAGCCCTTGCTGAAAAAATAGGCAGCCAAAGGGGTGGCTGGCGGTACAAAAAAGTCAGTGCTTGCTTTTCTCAAGGGCCTTATCGCGGCGTGTTCACCTCGGCCACCGTGAGGGCTGTCATATTGACGATGCGGCGCACGGTTGCGCTGGGCGTGAGCACGTGCACCGGCTTGGCTGCCCCCAGCAGCACTGGGCCGATGGCAATGCCTCCGCCCGAGGCGGTCTTGAGCAGGTTGTAGCTGATGTTGGCGGCGTCGATGTTGGGCAGCACCAGCAGGTTGGCCTCGCCCTGCAGCAGCGAATGGGGCATCAGCCGTTTGCGCGCCTCGGCGTCCAGCGCCACATCACCGTGCATCTCGCCATCGACCTCCAGCCAGGGGGCCTGCTCGCGCAGCAGCTGGAAGGTCTGGCGCATCTTGATGGCGCTGGGCTGGTTGGAGGAACCGAAGTTGGAGTGCGACAGCAGGGCCACCTTGGGCTTGAGACCGAATCGCACCAGCTCTTCGGCCGCCATGACGGTGATCTCGCACAGCTGTTCCGGGCTGGGGTCGTAGTTCACGTGCGTGTCCACCAGGAACACCTGGCGTCCGGGCAGCATGAGGCCGTTCATGCAGGCATAGACGCGAACGTCCTGTTCGGTGCGCGGGCTGCCGCCTTCGGCCTTGCCGATCACCTGGTCGATGTACTCCAGGTGTCCGGCGGTGCTGCCCCAGGTGCCGCAGATGAGTCCGTCGACGTCGCCCTTGTGCAGCAGCATCGAACCGATCAGCGTGAGCCGGCGGCGCATCTCGATCTTGGCCAGCTGTTCGGTCACGCCCCGGCGCTCGGTCATGCGGTGGTAGGTCTGCCAGAAATCGCGGTAGCGGTGGTCCTGCTCGACGTTGACCACGTCGTAGTCGAGCTCTTCCTGCAGGCGCAGTCCGAACTTCTCGATGCGCTGGGCGATGATGGCGGGACGACCGACCAGGGTGGGACGGGCCAGGCCTTCGTCGACCACCACCTGGCAGGCCCGCAGCACGCGCTCTTCCTCACCTTCGGCATAGGCGATGCGCTTGCGTGTGGCCCGTTTGGCGGCCGCGTAGATCGGCTTCATCAGCGTGCCCGAGGCGAACACGAAGCTTTGCAGCTTCTCGCGGTAGGCATCCAGGTCGGTCACCGGCCGCAGGGCCACCCCGCTGTCGGCCGCCGCTTGGGCGACGGCCGGCGCGATCTTCATCATCAGGCGCGGATCGAAGGGCTTCGGAATCAGGTAGTCCGGGCCGAAGGCCAGCTTTTCACCGGCATAGGCCGCCGCCACCACCTCGCTCTGTTCGGCCTGGGCCAGCTCGGCAATGGCATGCACCGCAGCGATCTCCATCTCGTCGGTGATGGTGGTGGCGCCGGCATCCAGCGCGCCGCGAAAGATGTAGGGGAAGCACAGGACGTTGTTGACCTGGTTCGGGTAGTCGGTGCGGCCGGTGGCCATGATGGCGTCATCGCGTACCGCCCTGACCTCCTCCGGCAGGATTTCCGGGTTCGGGTTGGCCAGCGCGAAGATCAGCGGCCTGGCGGCCATCTTGGCCACCATGTCCTGCTTGAGCACGCCACCGGCCGACAGGCCCAGGAACACGTCGGCGCCGGCGATGGCTTCGGCCAGCGTGCGCTGATCGGTCTTCTGCGCGAACACGGCTTTGTCCGGGTCCATCAACTCGGTGCGGCCCTCGTAGACCACGCCGGCCAGGTCGGTGACCCAGATGTTCTCGCGTGGCAGGCCGAGCTTGACCAGCAGCTGGATGCAGGCCAGCGCCGCGGCACCGGCGCCCGAAGTCACCAGCTTGACCTGCTTGATGTCCTTGCCCACCACCTTCAGACCGTTGAGCAGGGCCGCGCCCACCACGATGGCCGTGCCGTGCTGGTCGTCGTGGAAGAC
>SBFU01000196.1 GCA_006227785.1 Burkholderiales bacterium | reverse complement strand
GCGGCACAGGTAGGGGCTGGGCACGGTGTTGTCCACGATCAGCGGCACGCCCGCCGCGTGCGCCACCTTCGCCAGTGCGCCAATGTCTGTCACGTTGCCCAGCGGGTTGCCCACCGATTCGCAGTAGATGGCCTTGGTGCGCTCGTCGATCAGGGCCGCAAACGCGGCCGGATCGCTCGGGTCGGCGAAGCGCACGGTGATGCCCTGCTGCGGGAAGGTGTGGGCAAACAGGTTGTAGGTGCCGCCGTAGAGGGTGGAGGCCGAGACGATGTTGTCGCCGGCCTCGGCGATGGTCTGGATGGCGTAGGTGATGGCCGCCATGCCCGATGCCACGGCCAACGCACCGATGCCGCCCTCCAGCGCCGCGATGCGGGCTTCGAGCACCCCGTTGGTGGGGTTCATGATGCGGCTGTAGATGTTGCCCGCCACCTTCAGGTCGAACAGATCGGCGCCGTGCTGGGTGTTGTCGAAGGCGTAGGCGACCGTCTGGTAAATCGGCACCGCCACGGCCTTGGTGGTGGGGTCCGGGGTGTAGCCGCCGTGTACGGCCAGGGTTTCAAGCTTCATGGTGGTTGTCCATCAGGAAATGCAATGGAAAGGAATCGGCCCGCAGGCCGAGCGCGCATCATGCCCCATCGACCGCGAGGCGCCAAGCCGAAAACACCTCAGGGTATCTGCGCCCGCAACCGGGGCCAATCCCGCACCCAGCAGCATCGATGGTCAAATTCAGGCTGCAGCAAGACGCGTGCATCGGTTGCCGGCACCGGCTCACGGCCATCCATGGCCGCCAGGAAGGACGCCAGCACGGCGACGGGCACCACCTGATCGTGCAGGCCCGCCAGGTGGCGCTGGGGCATCGCTTGCAGGCGGGCCGCCACGTCTCGCGGGTTCAGCGATCCGGTCAGCGGCGACAGGCCATGCAGCCGCTGCCAGGCGTGCGTGTCAAGGTTGCCGGCCACGCTGGCCCAGGCGATCACATCGCGGCGATCAGCCGCCACCAGCGCCGCCACGGCAGCGCCACCGGAATAACCGATCAGGCGCAGTGTGCGGGCACCGCTGGCCCGCTTGAGCGAGTCCAGGGCTTCACCCACCACCCGGATCAGTTCGGGAGCAAAGCGGCGGTCGGTCCAATGGGCACTGCGACAGGAGCCGGGGGGCCGCCCCGCCAGGTACTGGCAGGGGCGCGCCAGGTAGGCCACGCGGTCGCCGCCATCGGCCAGCGCCAGCCGAAGCGAGAGCGGGTCCACGGGGGTCGGGTCGAGCGCCGGCAGATTGGGTGCGACAGCCACCAGGCCATCGCCTTCGATGTAGACCGTCAGCGTGCCGCCACCGGTCGTGCCTTCCGCGACAGGGGACAGATGGGCCTGCAGCTCGAAGCCATTGACAGCCAGACGCAGCGGGGTCCAGCCCTCAGCCTGGGCCAGGCGCTGGGCCAGGTCCGCCCGCTCCTGGGGACCAGGCCATGCGCAGCCCGCCAGACCGGCTGACAGGCCGAGCGCAAGCAGCAGCCGGATCAGCCAACCCACCGGCCGGGGTCAGAAACGCCAGTCCAGACGCAGGCTCGCCCCCTGGTCGGTCAGGCCCTCGCGAACCATCAGGTCGTAGCGCACGCTCAGCTCCATCGAGTCGCTGGCGCGGTGGGTGACACCCAGCCCCAGTTCGGCCACGGCACGCCGGCGGGCCAGCCCCTGGGTGGAGAACACGGCACCACCACCGGTGAATTGGGCCGTGGTGGTGTCTCGCCCGCTGGCCAGGTCGTAGCCCACGGCAGCCATGGCCAGCAGATGGGTCTGACGGCCCAAGGGGTGCCGTGCCTGCACACCCAGCTTGACGATCAGTTCCTCGGCGGTCTGGGCGGCCACCCGGAGATTCAGGGCGCCGGCACCGGTTTCGGTGTAGGCACCGCTGCGCGTGCGGCGCCAGTCCAGGCCCACGGACGGGGTGACCGTGGTGCCGGACATGTCCATCGGGCGGCCGATATTCAGCCCGATGTGCCAGGTGTTGCCACGGTAGCTGGCCTGTGCCGAGCGACCGATGAAGCCCAGCCAGCGCAGGGACTTGACCGAACTGCGCGTGGCATCGGCCTGCCATTGCAGGCGCCAGCCCGACAGGTCATAGGAGCCATAACCGAGCAGTTGCACGCTCTCCAGGTCGCTGCGCTGACCGGTGGCAAAGTCCCGGCCCTCGACACGTCCGTCCAGGTAGGCCAGGCCGAAGCCAATGGTGCTTCCTGGCCCGAAGGAGGTCTGGTAGCCACCCACCAGCCCCTGGGAGCGCACCCGGTAACCGCTGATCTGGCGGTAGCGGTCCTGCTCGACCCAGGTGCTCATGGGTTTGACCCAGAGTCCGGTGCCCGGCGCGGCGTCACCGCTGCCCAGGCCGCTCCAGGCCAGTTGCTCGACCAGCGCCGCACCGGTGCTCGACGCATGCGCCAGCAAAGCCCGGCTGGCGTTGCCGTGCATGGAGGGCATGGCCTGCCCCACCGCCTGGGCCACCGACGCATCGTCTGGCAACTGGCCCAGCGCGGTCACGACGGCGTCCCAGTCGGTTCCGGTGCGCCCGCCCCGGATGTAGCCGTCCAGCACCTGGGCCGCAGGCACACCGTTGACCAGACCCGCCCGAACGGTGGCAGGGACGATGCCCTCGCCTGGCGAGGTGGAATCGGTCACGGGAGCCCCGCCGGGTTGTGAGGGCGAATCGGCACCGGCGGCCAGCACCTCGAGGTCAATCTGGTTGCCGTTGGTCGCAGAGCGGAAATCGAACAGGGCGCTGTTGTCCGACACGTTGCCGGCCGGAGCGGCGTTGGTCAGCGCGCCGGTGGCCGACAGCACACCGCTGAGCGTGTCACCGGCGGCCAGGGTCTGGCTGGTGTTGACGTCCACATCAAAGCGGGCGGTCGACGTCAAGTTGGCGTTACCCGTGACGCTGAGACGACCGTGGCTGGCGCTGCTGCTGGCACCCACGCGCAGGGTGCCGGACTGCTCGTAGTTGCCAGTCACATTCGCCGTGACCCCCTCAGCCACCGCGAGGGTACCGGCGTTGAGCATGGCGTCGGCTGAAGCGTCGGTCACTGTCAGGCCATGGCCTGAGGCGCCGACCCGAAGTCGTGCGCCCGACTCGATCACCAGGCGCCCGGTACTGATGGTGTTTTCGGTGGCAAAAGCTGCTCCGGTGCTGACATTCACCGTA
>SBFU01000314.1 GCA_006227785.1 Burkholderiales bacterium | reverse complement strand
AGCCGGTCGAGGTCGTCGAGCAGTTCCTGCGCGTAGTCGGTGATGCGGATGAACCACTGCTCGATGTCGCGCTTCTCGACCGGGGCCCCCGAGCGCCAGCCGCGGCCGTCGATGACCTGCTCGTTGGCCAGCACGGTCTGGTCTACCGGGTCCCAGTTGACCGTAGCCGACTTGCGGTAGGCCAGCCCCTTGTCGACCAGGCGGGTGAACAGCCACTGCTCCCAGCGGTAGTAGTCGGGGCTGCAGGTGGCCAGTTCGCGGCGCCAGTCGTAGCCGAAGCCGAGGCGCTGCAGCTGGCCCTTCATGTAGTCGATGTTGCTGTAGGTCCATTCCGCAGGCGGCTTGCCGTGCTTGATCGCGGCGTTCTCCGCGGGCAGGCCGAAGGCGTCCCAGCCCATTGGCTGCAGTACGTTCTTGCCGAGCATGCGCTGATAGCGAGCGATCACATCGCCGATCGTGTAGTTGCGTACGTGACCCATGTGCAGGCGGCCGCTCGGGTACGGAAACATCGAGAGGCAGTAGAACTTTTCCCGCGACGGGTCCTCCGTGGCCTCGAAGGAGCCCTTGCTCTCCCAGTAGGCCTGGGCTGTGCGCTCGATCTCTTGGGGGTCGTACTGCGGGTCCATGGATGCTGTTGGGGCTTCGCGCGGTGGGAATCGCGGAAGGATACCGCAGCGCGGGGCAAGGGCGCGACGTGGAGCCGATTTGCGCTGGATTAAGAAAGCGTGGATTGACGATTGCCCGCGATACGAGGCAAAGCCCATAGTCATTCTGCGGGCTTTTCGAGCAGTACAACCACAACGACCGCCGCGGATGGAAGGAGACGACATCATGGTCAGCTATCAGCAACTGCATCAGCAGAACCACAAGATCACGGAATTAACCAATATCCTGCAGCACCTGTTGGGAGACCGCTCACTGTGTGACTCCGAAGTCACCTGCAGCCTGTTCTTCGAATACGTCAACGCGGTGCGCGACCATCTCGCGGTGACCGACAGCGCCATGTACTCGAAGCTGCTGGGGGCCGGCGACCAGAAAATGGCCAACCTGGCAAGCCGGTTCATGGGCGGGTCACGCGAGATCAACAGGATCTTCAGTGCATACCTCAAGCGCTGGTGCAAGCTGCGCAGCAAGCAGCTGGTCATCAGGGAATACGACGCCTTCATGCGCGACACCCAGGAGATGTTCGACATGGTCCTGGACCGCATCCAGAGCGAGACCGAGCACCTCTATCCGGCGGTGCGCAAGGTCACCGGCGACGTCCGCGAGGTGGCCTGAGCCAGCCGGCCCGCCAGGCACTAGAATGGAATTGCCACCGGGCGCGTCGTCCCGCGGCGCTGTGCCCGGTGGCCCATCGATCCGTTCCGGCATCCTGGGGGTGGCCCATGAATGATTCCAAGAAAGATCCGGTGGACCGCCTGGTCGCGGCCTACGAGTCCATGCTCGAACGTGTCCACGAAGCGGCCGACTCGGCCGAGAAGACCACGGTCCCCTGGCTGCGCGATGCTTTGGAAAAGGCCCGCGACAAGGCGGTCGAGCTCGAAGAGCTGACCCGGGAGGAGGCCGACAGGGTCTCGCGCTACGTCGAGCGCGACCTGCACGAGGCGGCCGGTTTCCTGGCCGACACCGGACAGGAGTTCCGCGATTGGGTCAGCTTCGACTGGCGCCTGATGCAGAATCGCATGCTGGAAATGTTCGCCGGGATGGCGGACCAGACCAGTCAGGCGCTGCGCGGCTTTGCCGAACAGGCGCGCCAGGCCAGCCTGTACCACACCGACGAGGTGGTTGCGCCCGGAGTGCTCGAATGCACCGAGTGCGGCGAGCAGCTGCAGTTCGACAAGACCGGCCGGGTGCCGGCCTGCCCGAAGTGCGGAGCAACCAGCTTCCAGCGCAAGGTGTCCGAGCCGCCGCGCTGAACCCGGCCGCAGGGCCTGCGATAATCGCGCGTCCTGTCGTGTGAGGTGAAAGGCGGATGGGTTCGATCTGGCGCCGGATCAGGCGCTGGCTGCTGCGCGTGCTGCTGGGGCTGGTGTCGCTGTCGGTGCTTCTGGTCGCGGCGCTGCGCTGGATCGACCCGCCGTGGTCTGCAGTCATGCTGCAGCGCCTTGTGGTGGAAGGCGTGCCGCAGGCCCAGACCTGGGTCGACCTCGAGCGCATCGCCCCGGCCATGCGACTGGCGGTCGTCGCTGCCGAGGATCAGCGTTTCCCCGATCACCACGGTTTCGACACCCGCGAGATACTGGCGGCGGTCGAGCGGCGCCTCGACGGCGGCAGCCTGCGTGGTGCCAGCACCATCACCCAGCAGACCGCGCGCAACCTGTTCCTGTGGCAGGACCGCAGCTTCGTGCGCAAGGCTCTGGAATCGTGGTTCACCGTGCTGATCGAGCTGCTGTGGCCCAAGCATCGGATTCTCGAGATGTACCTGAACTTCGCCGAGACCGGGGAGCGGATGTTCGGGGTTGCGGTCGCGGCCGAGCACTACTTCGGGACCACCGCTGCCGGTTTGAGTCCGCGCCAGGCGGCCCTGGTCGCGGCGGCGCTGCCCAACCCGGTCCGTTACCGGGTGGACTCCCCCTCGCGTCACCTGCTGGCGCGCCAGGCCTGGATACTCGGGCAGATGGACAACCTTGGTGCGGGGCACCTGCAACGGGTCAGTCCGCCGCGCCCAGGGTCGGGCTGAACCTGCCGGGCCCTCGCCGGGCCCGGCAGCGGATGTTCAGGAGTCCGCTCCTTCAATCGGGGTCTTGTCTGCCAGCTTCTGGCGCCCCTCACGATACTCCCGGGCGATGCGCGACCAGTCGGTGTCCGTCGGGAACTGCGCGTAATAGGCGCTGTTGGCGGTTGCCTCCGGGCTGCCGCGCATGAACTCGTACAAGCTGATGCGGGTGGGGCCGGACTTCTCGATGCTGCCGCTGAACTCGTTGCCGGCGATGCCGTCGACGTTGGCCGCGAGCATCCAGCGGTTCAGCGAAGCGGTTTCGGCTGTGCGTCCGGCCTTGGCGAAGCTCGGGCCGGCGGTGTCGTAACCGGCGACGTACTCGGTGGAGCCGATCTGGCGCTGGAAATCGAAGGGTGCCGCGGCGGCGATACCGGTGGCGCCGGCGAGCAGGGTTGCGACGATCATTTTTTTCATGGCTGGGATCTCCTGTGTGTCCGAGTGGGTGCGTTTCACACCACCCTTGTCACACAGGACCCGCGCC
>SBFU01000411.1 GCA_006227785.1 Burkholderiales bacterium | reverse complement strand
GCTGGGAGGAAGACTTCGTCATCGACATCACCGTGCGCTACTGGGAGAAGGCGCGCAAGGCGGGGCTGATGGACTTTGAGGACTGGCACAGCGACTTCGGCGCTTTCTACCGCGCGGTCGAGTGGATGGGCCTGCAGCGGCACCTCAAGGTGGCGGGCATCTTCGCCCGCCTGACCCTGCGGGACGGCAAGCCGAAGTACCTGGCCGATGCGCCCCGTTTCATCGGCTACATCCGCGCCACCGCGCACCGCTACCGCGAGTTGACCCCCCTGCTGCGGCTGATCGACGAGGTCGAGGGCCTGCAGGCGGCCAGCGGGTTTGCCTTCGGTCGCCTCTGAGCTTCGACCCGGCCGCCCCATGCCGCGCTACTTCTGCCCCCTGCCACTGGGCGAAGACACCGAACTGGCCCTGCCGCCGGCGACGGCACGGCACGTGCAGGTGCTGCGGCACCAGCCGGGCCAGTCCATCACGCTGTTCAACGGCCAGGGCGGTCAATGGCAGGCCACCATCCTGGCCATGGGTCGCAGCGAGGTGCGCGTGCGCGTGGACCGGCACGAGGCGCTCGAGTGCGAACCGGACCGCCCTGTTCACCTGGCACTGGGCATGCCGGCCAACGAGCGCATGGACTGGCTGGTCGAGAAGGCCACCGAACTCGGCGTGGCCAGCCTGCAGCCCCTGCACACCGCGCACAGTGTGCTGCGCCTGAGCGGCGAGCGGGCGCACAAGAAACAGGCGCACTGGCAGCAGGTGGCCGTGGCGGCCTGCGAACAGTGCGGCGGCAACCGGGTGCCCGAGGTGCACCCCGTGGCCGACCTGGGGCAGTGGTTGCACGATCTGGGCGAGGCCGATGGACTGCGCTGCGTGCTCTCGCTGGCCAACGGTTCGCGTGGGCTGGCCGATGTGTTGCAGGAGCAGCCACCCCACTCGAAGGTGGTGTTCCTGAGCGGGCCGGAGGGTGGCCTCTCGCCGCATGAAGAGGCACAGGCGCTTGCCGCAGGCTTTGTGCCGGTGAGCCTCGGGCCACGGGTGCTGCGGGCCGAGACCGCAGCCATGGCCGCCCTGATCCTGTCGCTGGCGCGCTGAGGCGACAAGGCCGCCGGCGCCGAGGTTGTATAAACAACGGCTTATGAATAAGAACCTCTGGCTGCTGGCCGCTGCGCAAGGCCTCTTCCTCACCAACAACGTGGTGTTCATCGCCATCAACGGGCTGGTGGGCCTGTCGCTGGCGCCGCTGGGCTGGATGGCCACCCTGCCGGTCATGGGCTATGTGGTCGGGGGTGCCCTGTCCACCCCGCTGGTGGCCCGCTCCCAGAGCGCGTGGGGCCGCCAGGTGTCGTTCCAGATCGGTCTGCTGGTGGCCCTGCTGTCGGCGCTGCTGTGCTTCTGGGCCGCGGTCGACAAGAACTTCTGGCTGCTGGTCGCGGCCACGGTGGTGGCTGGCTACTACAGCGCCCACGGCCAGCTCTACCGGTTTGCTGCGGCCGAGCTCAGCGCCCCGGCGTTCCGCGAAAAGGCGGTATCCCTGGTGCTGGCCGGTGGCCTGGCCGGCGCGGTGCTCGGGCCCAACCTGGCCAGCCGCACACGGGGGCTTTTCGAGGTGCCGTTTGCCGGCGCCTACCTGGCCCTGGCGGTGGTGGCGCTGCTGTCCATGCTGCTGATGGCCTTTGTGAAGTTCCCGCCGCTGCCACCCAGAACGGCCGGCGCCGACACGGGGCGCCCGCTGTCGCAGATCATGAAGCAACCGGTGTTCATCGTGGCCACCGCCGGCGCGGCCCTGGGCTACGGTGTGATGAACCTGCTGATGGCCGCGACGCCGCTGGCCATGGATGTGTGCGGTTTCCCGTTCGACGATGCGGCCCTGGTGCTGGAGTGGCACGTGATCGGCATGTTCGCGCCCGGTTTCTTCACCGGCCACCTGATCAAGCGCTTTGGGGTGCTGACCATCATGGGCGTGGGGGTGGTGCTGAATTTCGCCTGCATCGCGATCGCGCTGTCCGGCGTGGACCTGCACCAGTTCCTGATCGCACTGTTTCTGCTGGGTGTGGGCTGGAATTTCCTGTTCACTGGCAGCACCACACTGTCGCTGCAAGCCTACAGACCTGAGGAAAAAGACCGCGCACAGGCCGCCATCAACTTTTTTGTTTTCGCCACCATGGCGGTCACTTCGTTCGCCTCCGGTGCCCTGGTCACCACCCAGGGCTGGCAGTGGCTGAACATGGGTTCGCTGGTGCCCGTGGCCCTGACCGGCATGGCGCTGGGCTGGCTTGCATGGCAACAGCGCCGCGCCCACAATCGGGCCTGATCCGCTGCCACGGGGGTGCCGGACGCCACCCATTCTCACGGGAGACACACATGGACATCTTGAAATCGGTGCTTGGCGCAGCGCTCGGCGGGCAACAGGGCGCTCAGGCGCAGGGCGCGGGTGGGCTGGACCCGCAGGTGCTCATGGGCATCGTCGGCATGCTGATGAACAACACCGGCGGCTTGTCCGGCCTGCTGGGCAAGCTGCAACAGGGTGGCCTGGGCGATGCCGCGGCTTCCTGGGTGGGCACGGGCGCCAACCAGCCGGTTCAACCCGACGCCCTGGGCGGCGCCCTGGGCCCTGACCTGATGGACATGATCGCCGGCCAGTTGGGCGGCAACCAGCAGCAGGCGGCCGGCACCCTGGCCGAGTTGCTGCCCGGCCTGATCGACCAGCTGACCCCGCAGGGTCAGGTGCCGGCCGACAATGGCATGGGCGCGCTGGGGGCCCTGCTGGGCGGCGGCAAGGGGGGTGCACCGGGCGCGGCCGACCTGGTCGGCATGCTCGGCGGCATGCTGGGCAAGCGCTGAGTCGCCAGGCGGGTCTTCAGGCCGCCGGCTGTGGGGCCGGCGCCTGACGGTCCAGCCATTGCCTGAGGCAGGCGTACACCGGCGAGGGATCGACCTCGTTGAAGATCTCGTGGTAGAGGTTTTCAAAGGCCTGGGCCGTCACCTTTTCCCGTGGCGCCACCGCAGCAAAAGCGCGGCTGCCTTCGGGACGCACCAGTGCGTCGGCGCCGGCGTACATCAGCAGCGTGGGCACATGCCAGCGCGGCGCGGCGGCCACCACGCGCGGTCCGTTGCTGTCGATGAAGGTCGCCAGGCGCGCCGAGATGCGGTTGTGCACCAGCTTGTCCTTCTGGTAGGCCTGCACCACCGCTTCGCTGTGCGAGATGCGGCGGGCGTCCAGTCCGTTGGACAGGGTCAGGTTGGGGGCCACCCGGTAGAGCAGGCGGATCAGGCGCTTCATCAGCGGCGAAATGCCGGCGTCCAGCGCCGGGGATGACAACACCAGCGCATCCACAGGTGCCATGTTGCGCTGGACAAAGGTCGACGCCACCAGGCCACCCATGCTGTGACCCAGCAGGATGAGGGGACAGGACCAGGGTTCGGCAATGTGGCGCCGGGTGTCATCGACCACCTCGGCCAGGTCGAACAGCAGCTGGTCGTCGCGCGGCAGGACACCCCGCTGGCCACCCGATTCCCCATGACCCCGCTGGTCATAGGCCCGCACCGTGAATCCCCATTCGTTCAGGCGCTGGGCCAGCGGATCGTAGCGCCAGGCATGCTCGCCCAGCCCGTGCACGATCAGCACCACGCCACGCGGGCGCCAGCGCATCGGCAACGGCCAGTCGTACAAGGCCAGGTTGAGGCCGTCTTCCAGCGTGAACGGGGCTTGGGTGGTGTCGACCATGGGACAGCGTGTGGGAAATGTCCGCCGCCCTCAGGGCATGCGGGCGATCACCTGGGCCACGGCAGCGGTCAGGCGCCGGGCGTAGTCCAGGTGCAGGAACTCGTTCGGGCCGTGGGCATTGCTGCGCGGGCCGAGCACCCCACAGACCATCATCTGCGCGCTGGGGAAGCCCTGGCTGAGCATGTTCATGAGCGGAATGGTGCCGCCCTGGCCGATGGTGCCGCAAGCAGCGCCGAAGTGGGCCTGGGACGCATCCTGCAGGGCCTGCTCGAACCACGGGGTCGTGGCCGGCGCGTTCCAGCCGCTGGCCGCGCCTTCGCCCTGGAAGGTGACGCGGGCCTGGTAAGGCGCGTTGTCCTCCAGCAAGGCCTTGAGTTCCTGCACAGCGACGGCGGCGTCCACCAGCGGGGGCAGGCGCAGGCTGAGCTTGAACGCGGTGTAGGGCCGCAGCACGTTGCCCGCGTCCTTCAGGGCCGGGAAACCGTCGGCGCCGGTGACCGACAGCGTCGGCCGCCAGGTGCGGTTGAGCAGGGCTTCGACCGGGTCGGTGGTGGTGGGCAGGGCAAACAGTGTGCTGCCGCCGCAGTCGTGGTGCGCCCAGGGAAATCGTTTGTAGATCTCCTCGCCCAGGATGGCCGCGGTCTGCCTGGCCTGGGCCACGCGTTCAGCGGGCACCTCGCAGTGGAAGCTGGCGGGAAGCAGGCGGCCGGTGGCACTGTCCTCCAGGCGGTCGAGCACCTGGCGCATGATGCGAAAACTCGAAGGCACCAGACCGGAGGCGTCGCCCGAGTGGATGCCTTCGGTGAGGATCTCGACCTTGAGCACGCCGCTGGCCATGCCACGCAGGCTGGTGGTCAGCCACAGCTGGTCGTAGTTGCCGGCGCCGCTGTCCAGGCAGATCACCAGGCCGACATCGCCCAGCCGCGCGCGCAAGGCATCGACATAGGGCAGCAGATCACCCGATCCGCTTTCCTCGCAGGTCTCGATCAGGCCGACGATGCGCGGATGGGCCGCGCCCTGGGCCTTGAGGGCCTGGATGGCGGCGATGCTGGCATAGACCGCGTAGCCGTCGTCGGCGCCGCCCCGGCCATAGAGCTTGCCGTCGTCGATCTTCGGTGTCCAGGGCCCCAGGTCGCTGCGCCAGCCGGTGAACTCGGGTTGCTTGTCGAGGTGGCCGTACATCAGCACGCTCTTACCTGAGGCCGGAGCGGGTGCGCCATCCTTGCCCTCACTGGCGGGAACCTCAAAAAACAGCACCGGGGTCCGGGGTCGGCCCTGGGCATCCTGCAGGCGGATCACCTCCAGGCTCAGTCCGGGCACCTGCTGGGCCGTCACCCAGTCGGCGGCCCCCTGGAGCACGCGGTCCAGCAGGCCGCGGGCGGACCAGTCGGCATCAAAGGCCGGCGACTTGGCCGGCACTTCGATGTAGCGGATCAGCTCGGGAACAATGCGTTCGTCCCAGGCCTCATCGACCAGGGACTGGGTGGCACTGGCATCCAGCGCCAGTGAGGAAGCGGGCAGACGGGCATTCATGGCGGCCTCTCCGCATGTCATCAATGACACGCAACAAGGCACTCAGTATAGGCAGATGCGGTGTGGCCGGTATGCCGACGGCATGGCCAACTGTGCTGTTTTTTACAGGCGGAACGTGGCCACCACGCCGGCCAGCCGACCGGCCTGGTCGCGCAGGCTGGCCGCCGCCGCGGCGCCCTCTTCCACCAGCGCGGCGTTCTGCTGGGTCATCTGGTCCAGTTGGGTGACAGCGGTGCCCACCTGTCCGATGCCCTGGCTTTGTTCACCGGTGGCGGCGCTGATTTCGCCGATGATGTCGGTGACGCGCTGCACGCTGCTGACGATCTCGCCCATGGTCTGGCCGGCGTCGGCCACCAGGCGGGTGCCCGTCTCGACCTTGTCGACGCTGTTGCCGATCAGGGTCTTGATTTCCTTGGCCGCTTCGGCGCTGCGCTGCGCCAGGCTGCGCACCTCGCCCGCCACCACCGCAAAGCCCCGGCCCTGCTCACCTGCGCGCGCCGCCTCGACAGCGGCATTGAGTGCCAGGATGTTGGTCTGGAAGGCGATGCCGTCGATGGTGCCGATGATGTCGCTGATCTTCTGGCTGCTCTGGTTGATTTCCTGCATGGTGCTGACCACCTGCTCGACCACAGCGCCACCCTGGCGGGCGACGCTGGCGGCATCCTGTGCCAGTTGCGCGGCGGTGCGGGCCGACTCGGCGCTCTGGCGCACGGTGCCGGTCAGCTGCTCCATCGAGGCGGCGGTCTCCTGCAGGCTGGAAGCGGTCTGCTCGGTGCGGATCGACAGGTCCTGGTTGCCCGACGCAATTTCGCCGCTGGCCGTGCTGATGCTGTCGGTGGCGGTGCGCACCTCGCCCACCGTCTTGCGCAGAGAAACGATCATGTCGCCCAGCGCCGCCAGCAGGCTGCCGGGCACGACGCGGGGCAGGTTCACCGCCAGGTTGCCCGCGGCCACCTCGCGCATCGCCTCGACAGCCTGGGCCGGCTCTCCACCGATCTGTCGCATCACGCTGCGGTAGGTCAGCCAGCCCAGTCCGCCAATGGCCAGCAGCAACCCCAGACCGACGACAAACGCCGACGTCACCTCATCCATCACCTGCGCGTTGAGGTCGTCGGTGTACAGGCCCGATCCGACGATCCAGTTCCAGCCGTCGACCTTGATGATGTACTGCAGCTTGGGCACAGGCACGTCCGAACCCGGTCGCGGAAAGTTCGTGGGGACGAATGCCGAACCGGTGGTGCTGGCCTTGATGGCATCGATCAGGGCCACGATGATGTCCACGCCCTCACCGTCCTTGATCTTGCCGACCATGGTCTGACCCGCCCACTCCGGCTTGATGGGGTGCATGACACCCACACCGTCGGTCGACCAGATGTAGAAATATTCCTTGCCGCCGGCGCCATAGCGCGACTGGCGGATGGCCTCGATGGCGGCGGCCTTGGCTTGTGGCTCGCTGAGTTTGCCAGCGGCCGCCTGCGCCCGGAAGCCTTCGGCAATCGAATGGGCGGACTCCACGGCGGTGACCAGTTGACCATGGCGTCCTTCGGTCACCTGGTTGCGAACCTGCAGTATGGACAGGCCAATCAGCACGGCAATGCCTGCCATGGCGACGACCACCTGAAAAGCCACTTTGCGGCTGAAAGCCATGCGATCCAGCATGTTGATTCCTGTTGAATTGCGCTGTGTGACGGGCGACGGAAGAAAGTTGGCCTGCCGGGGTTGGCCTCAGGCGGCCAGCCGGAAGGTGGCTACCAGACCCGCCAGCTTCTGCGCCTGCTCCTGCAGGCTGGCGGCAGCGGCAGCGCTCTGCTCCACCAGGGCCGCGTTCTGCTGGGTCATCTGATCGAGGTCACCCACAGCGCGGTTGACCTGGTCCATGCCCTGCGACTGCTCGCCCGCGGCGGTGGTGATGTCCTGGATGAAGGTCGACACCTTCTCGGCATTGCTGACGATCTCGCTGATGGTGCTGCCGGCTTCGCCCACCAGACGTGTGCCGGCCTCGACCCGCTCGACGCTGGAGCCGATCAGGCCCTTGATTTCACGGGCCGCCTGCGCGCTGCGCTGGGCCAGGCTGCGCACCTCACCGGCGACAACCGCAAAGCCGCGCCCCTGTTCCCCGGCACGGGCTGCCTCCACCGCCGCATTGAGGGCCAGGATGTTGGTCTGGAAGGCGATGCCATCGATCACACCGATGATGTCGCCGATTTTCTGGCTGCTGCGGTTGATGTCCTCCATGGTGGAGACCACCTGTTGCACCACTTCGCCACCCCGGGCGGCCACCTGGGCATTGGTCACCGCCATCTGGCTGGCCTGGCGCGCCGAGTCGGCACTCTGGCGCACGGTGCCATTGATCTGGTCGACGCTGGATGCCGTCTGCTGCAGGCTGCCGGCGGCCTGCTCGGTCCGCTCGCTCAGGTCCTGGTTGCCCGACGCGATCTCGGCACTGGCGGTGTTGATGTATTCGGTGCTCTGGCGCACCTCGCCGACGATCCGCGCCAGCGAGGCCTGCATGCCGCCCAGCGCTTCGGTCAGCCGGGTCAGCTCATCCTTGCCATGGGTGTTGACCTTGCTGGTCAGGTCGCCACTGGCGATGGCACGGGCCAGTGCCTCCGCCTTTTCCAGCGGGCGGCAGATGCTCTGCATGTTGGCCAGGGTGGTGGGCACCACGATCAGGCAGGCCAGCAGCACCGCCACACCAAACAGCTGCATGGTGATGTTGCTGGTCTGGTGGATGTCGGCCGTGAGGGCATCCGCCTCGCCCATGATGATGCCCTCCAGAGCGGTCATGTCCTTGAGCAGCAGGTCGTAGGCCTCGTGGGCCCGGCCCAGCATGCGGTTGGCCACGGTGGCCGAGTCGTAGGCGCCGGATTCGATCTGGCGGATCACCGGCTCCACCGCCCCCGTGTAGGCCTGCAGGCGGGCATCCATCGAGCGCACGATGGCGTTGTCCTCGTCGTCTTCACCGGCCAGCATGTTCTGCATCTCGGCACGTAGCAGACCCAGGGACTTTTCCCAGCGCACCCGCGCCAGCGAGAGCTGCTCGGGCGATTCGTACTGGATGACCATGTCCTTCTCGTGCCGGCTCATGTCGGCCAGCGCGATGCGCATGCGGCCCAGGGCGTTGGTCTCGGCGAAGGCATGGTCGACGAACTCGTTGCCCAGGTGCGAGAGGCGCTGCATGCCCCAGATGCCCGAGCCGCCCACCATGACCAGCAGGGCCAGCACGACGCCAATGGCCCCCAGCATCCGCATCCGGATGGAGAACAGCCGCATGATGTGCATCAGGTTCATTTTGTTCACCTTGTTGTGTGGTTTCTGACCGAGTGCCGCTGGCGATCAGCCCGCGACCGCCTGCCCTGGCAAGAGCTTGAAAGTCCGCACCGCCTGGGCCAGTTGCCGGGCCTGCTCGCGCAGGCTGTCGGCCGCCGCGCTGCTCTGTTCCACCAGCGCGGCGTTCTGCTGTGTCATCTGGTCCAGATGGTTGATGGCGGTGTTGATCTGGCCGACGCCCCCCGATTGCTCGGACGTGGCCGCCGTGATCTCGCCGATGATGTCGGACACGCGCTGCGCATTGGCCACCACCTCGCCGATGGTGCTGCCGGCTTCGCCGACCAGCCGCGTGCTGGCCTCCACCTTGTCCACGCTGGTGCCGATCAGGCCCTTGATCTCCTTGGCCGCCTCGGCGCTGCGCTGCGCCAGGTTGCGCACCTCGCCAGCGACCACCGC
>SBFU01000100.1 GCA_006227785.1 Burkholderiales bacterium | reverse complement strand
CCTCGCCGCGGTGTCGCGAACCGAAGAGAGGTCCGACGTCCCTGGCTTCCGGCGCGCGGTCCGCGCGGTCGCGCGCTGGTGGCGCCGGCACGCGAAGTTCGCCGCGTTCTCGCTGGCCATGCTGCTGGCTGCGGCCGTTGGGCCGGCTGCGGGGCGCGCCATCGACCAGCGCGGCGGCCGGCCGGTGCTGATCGCCAGCAACCTGGTCTTTGCCGCCGGCCTGGGCGGCCTGGCGCTGGCCCAGGGGCCGTGGACGCTGTTCGCCGCCTGGCTGCTCATCGGCGCAGCCATGGGCGGTGGCCTGTACGAGGCCGGCTTCGCGACCCTGGTGCGCCTGTGGGGCCATGGGGCGCGGGGCGGCATCACCGGCATCACACTGATCGCCGGCTTCGCCAGCACCGTGGGCTGGCCGCTGAGCGCGTGGCTGGAGGCGGAGTTCGGCTGGCGCGTGGCCTGCGGCGTGTGGGCGCTGCTGCACCTCGGGCTGGGCGTGCCGCTGAACGCCAGCCTGCCGAAAGCACCGCCGATGCCACCGTCGACGGCGCCGAACGTGCAAGCCGAGAGGGAATCCGAGGGCAGTACTGTGCCACCGACTGCCACCGCCACGGCCGCCGACTTCACCGACCCGCCGCCACTGGCCCACCCGCTGCGCGCTGGCGTGCTGCTGTCCTTCGTCTTCGCCGCCACCTGGTTCGTCAGCACCGCCATGGCGTCGCACCTGCCCGCGGTGCTGCAGCTGGCCGGCGCCGGCGCGGCGGCCGCGGTGGCCGTGGGCACGCTGATCGGTCCGGCACAGGTGGCCGGTCGCCTGCTGGAGGCCGGCTGGCTGCGGCGTCTGCATCCGCTGCTGTCGGCGCGTCTGGCCGCCCTGGGCCACCCGGTGGGCGTGGTGGTGCTGGCCACCGTGGGGCCGGTGGCGGCACCGGCCTTCGCCATCCTGCACGGCCTGGGCAACGGCATCATGACCATCGCCAAGGGCACGCTGCCGCTGGCCATCTTCGGCCCGCGGGGCTACGGCCAGATGCAGGGGCTGCTGATGGCGCCGACTCGGCTGGCCCAGGCGGCGTCGCCACTGGTCTTCGGCGCGGCGCTGCAAGGCTGGGGCTTCGGCGCCATGGCGCTCAGCAGCGGCCTGTGTCTGCTCGGCTTCGTGGCGCTGCTGGTGCTGCCGCGGGCATCGGGGATGCGCACACCGCCAGACTGAGCTTGCATCCAGTACTGTGTGTCTGTACAGTTCATGGCAGGAGGTTGCCATGAAACACGTCTTTCGCCAGCACTATCACCCGTCCGCGCCCATGATGCCTACCTGGCTGTGGCGGCTGTGGGCCTGGTTCTGAACCGTGCGGCGCCAAACCATGCGCCCGCTGTTCGTGCGCCGTAGCCTGTGGCACCGCCTGCCCACCCGTCTGGCCGGCATGGCGGTTGGCCTGGCCGCCCTGGGGTCGTTGATGGCTGCGTGGCTGTCGGCCCATTGAGCAGTCAGGAACCGGCAGGTCGGGCCGCACCGCCCGCGCCACCAGTGGCCCCACCTGCACACGCCGCCCGCATGAATGCACCCCTGCTGCCCGAACGCCTCGTCTGCCCGCCCGGCGAATCGCCGGAACCCGCGCTGGAACTGTCCACCGCCGGTGTGCTTCGCGTGGTGTGGGCATCGCGCTTCGGGCCGATGCTGATCGAGGTGCGCGACGGCGTAGCCTATGTCAATGGGGAGCGCGTCGAACCCGCCGCGCCGATGCCGGGCTCTAGCGGCTGACATTGCAGGTGGCGCGCCGCCCGTGCACAGCGGACTCCGCCGTGGCGCAGACCGGCGCGGGCAGGGCGGCTGCCACGGTCGTTCAGTCGTCGTACCGCTGGTGCACGTAGCGGCCCGGGGCCGGCCCCAGACCTTCCCGCGCCGTCAGCCCGCGTGCCGGCACCCGCTTGCGGGTGCCATGCGCCTTGAGCCAGTGGTCCCAGGCCGTCCACCAGGAACCGTCGTGGGACTCGGCCGTCTGCGCCCAGTCCGAAGGTGCCCGCCAGGTGTCGCCGGGCCGACGGGTGCCCTGCCGCCAGCGGCGGCCGGCGTGGCCCGGCTCACTGACGATGCCCGCGTTGTGGCCGCCGCTGGTCAGCACGAAGGTGAGTTCGGTGTCGGTCAGGCCATGCAGCTTGTAGACGCTGCGCCAGGGCGCCACGTGGTCCTTCTCGGTGCCGACCAGGAACACCGGCAGCCGCAGGTCGCGCAGCGACACCGGCCGGCCTTCGACGCAATACCGCGACAGCGCCAACTCGTTGTGCAGGTACAGCCGCCGCAGGTACTGGCTGTGCATGGATGCGGGCATGCGCGTGGTGTCCGCGTTCCAGGCCATCAGGTCGTTCGGCCGCAGCGGCTCGCCCATCCAGATCTCCCGCAGGGTGGCGGACCACACCAGTTCGCGTGAATGCAGGAACTGGAAGCTGCCGGCCATCTGCCGCCCGCTGAGGTAGCCGCGCTCGGCCATCATGTCCTCGAGCAGCGCGACCTGGCTCTCGTCGATCAGCACGCCCATCTCGCCCGGCTCGCTGAAATCCGTCTCGGCCGCCAGCAGGCTCATCGACGCCAGCCGGGGCAGGGCGTCGGCGCCCGCCGCCGCGCCCTGGCGTGCCAGCGCGGCGGCGGCAATGGCCAGCAACGTGCCGCCCAGGCAGTAGCCCATGGCGTGCACCGCCTGCCCTGGCACGCGGCGGCCAACGGCGGCCAGCGCATCGAACACGCCCAGGTTCAGGTAGTCGTCCATGTCCAGCAACGCATCGCCGGCGTCCGGATTGCGCCAGGACAGGATGAACACCGTGTGGCCCTGGCCCACCAGCCAGCGCACCATGGAATCGTGGGGCGACAGGTCCAGGATGTAGTACTTCATGATCCAGCTGGGAACGATGAACACCGGCTCGGCCTGCACCCGGGGCGTCGTCGGGCTGTACTGGATCAGTTCCACCAGGGCGTTGCGGTGCACCACGCGGCCGGGTGTCAGAGCGACATCGCGGCCGGGTTCGAAATGGCGCCCGTGGTCGAAGTGCCGCGGCAGGCCATGCTGAACCCGCCAGTTGTCCTGCGCATGGGCCAGCCCGGCCACGAGGTTCCCGCCCTGGCGTTCGACCGTGGCGGCCAGCACCTCCGGGTTGCCGAGACCGGCGTTGGTGGGCGACAGCATGTCCAGCCACTGGCGGGCAAAGGCGCCGACGACGTC
>SBFU01000246.1 GCA_006227785.1 Burkholderiales bacterium | reverse complement strand
TGCGCGCGCAGCATGGCGCGCGTGCTCTGCAGCGACTGCAGCATTTCCAGCGCCTGTTCGTACAGGGTCTGGCCGGCCTGTGTCAGGCGGGTCGGGTAGGAGGATCGGTCGACCAGATCGGTGCCGGCCCAGGCCTCCAGTGACTGGATGCGGCGAGAGAAGGCCGGTTGCGTGACGTGGCGAAGCTGCGCCGATCGGCTGAAGCTGCGCGTTTCAGCCAGGCTGACAAAGTCTTCCAGCCATTTGGTTTCCATGGTGATTCACCCCCCGGCCGGGGTCATGTCTCCGTTCTGTTCCTGGCCGGACTGCTGCAAGGCCCACATTTCAGCATACACGCCGCCGACCCTGGCCGACAGCTCGACGTGGGTGCCACGCTCGACGATCCGCCCATGGACCAGCACCAGGATTTCATGGGCGTCGACCACGGTGGACAGGCGGTGTGCGATGACCAGGGTGGTCTTGTTGCGCGCGGCGCTGCGCATCTCGGCCTGGATGGCACGCTCGTTGGCCGAGTCCAGCGCCGAGGTGGCCTCGTCAAAAATCAGGATGGGCGGGTTCTTCAGAAGGGTGCGGGCAATGGCGACCCGCTGCTTCTCACCGCCCGAGAGTTTCAGGCCGCGTTCGCCCACCACGGTGGCATAGCCTTGCGGGAGGCGGTCGATGAAATCGTGAATGTGCGCCGCCCGGGCGGCCGCCACCGCGGCCTCGTGTCCGGCCTCGGGACGGCCGTAGAGAATGTTGTATTCGATGCTGTCGTTGAACAGCACGGTGTCCTGGGGAACGATGCCAATGGACTGGCGCACGCTGGCCTGGGTGAGGTCGCGGACGTCATCGCCGTCGATTCGGATGGCCCCTGAACCGACGTCGTAGAAGCGGTAGAGCAGGCGCGCCAGCGTGGACTTGCCCGACCCGGACGGTCCGACCACCGCCACGGTCTTGCCGGGTGGAATCTCAAAACTGACCCCATGGAGGATGGGACGGGCAGGCTCGTAGGCGAAGTGCACATCGTCAAAGCGCACGGCCGGCGCTGCCTGCAGGGCCAGCGCCCGGGCTCCGGGCCGGTCCTGGATTTCCCGCTCTTTTTCCAGCAGGGTGAACATGCGGTCCAGATCGGTCAGGCCCTGCTTGATCTCGCGGTAGAGAACGCCCAGAAAGCCCAGTGGAATGTAGAGCTGGATCATGAAGGCGTTGATCATGACCAGGTCACCCAGGGTCAGGTCGCCTGCCGCCACACCCGAGGTGGCCCGCCAGAGCATGAGGACCAGGGCGATCGCGATCACCGCCTGCTGACCCGCGTTGAGCAGCGAGAGCGTGGCCTGGCTCTTGAGCCGGGCCCGGCGCAGCTTTTCCAGGGCCTCGTCATATCGACGCGCCTCGAACGCCTCGTTGTTGAAGTATTTGACGGTCTCGTAGTTGAGCAGGGAGTCGATGGCCCGGGACTGGCTGCTGGACTCCAGCTCGTTCATCTCGCGCCGGAATTTGGTCCGCCATTCGGTCACCACCACGGTGAAGCCCACATAGAGGACCAGCGCGACCAGCGTGATCCAGACATAGACCATGTCGAACTGGGTGCCCAGCAGCACCAGCACCATGGTCACCTCGATCAGGGTGGGAAAGATGCTGTAGAGCGAATAGGAGATCAGCGACTGCACGGCCCGTGTGCCGCGCTCGATGTCGCGAGTCATGCCACCGGTCTGGCGTTCCAGATGGAAGCGCAGCGAAAGGTCATGCAGGTGGCCGAACACCTGCAAGGCGATGCTGCGCGTGGCACCCTCGGTGGCCTTGGCGAACACGAGCTCGCGCAATTCGGTGAACAGCGAGGTGGAAAACCGCAGCAGGCCGTAGGCCGCGATCATGCCCAGCGGCACCACCAGCATGGCCTGCACGCTGCCAGGCTGGATGGTCATGGCGTCGACCAGTTGCTTGAGCAGCAGCGGCACCCCGACGTTGGCCATCTTGGCCGCCACCATGAAACCCAGGGCCAGTACGACACGGGCCTTGTATTGCCAAAGGTAGGGCAGCAGGCGCCCGAGCACCGCCCAGTCGGACCGCCGACGGGACGGCTCGGTCAAACCGGCAGGCATTTGGGCGGGCAAGGTGGAGCGGGACGGACGCATGCGGGACAATGGCGTTTGTTATTGCTTTGGCTACAGTCAGGATTGTGCCCATGTCCCAGGAATCCAGCCCGCGCCCCGAATCCGCCCTGCCCGAGGGCCGGGAACTCGTACTCAAGGTCATACCCATGCCCGCCGACACCAATGGCAACGGCGACATCTTCGGCGGCTGGGTGATGGCGCAGGTCGACCTGGCCGGCTCGGTGCTGCCGGCGCGCTACGTGCGGGGGCGCATGGCCACGGTGGCGGTGAACCAGTTCATCTTCAAGCAGCCGGTGCGCGTGGGCGACATCCTGAGTTTCTATGCCCACGTCACCCGCATAGGCAACACCTCGATCACGGTGCAGGTCGAGGTGTTCGCCGAGCGATTCCGGGCCCAGGGGCAGTATGTGAAGGTGACCGAGGCCAGCCTGACCTATGTCGCCATCGATGACGATGGTCGCCCACGCCCGATTCCGCGCGAGGGACTGCCGCCCGCCGGCTGAGCGTGCGCCCCACCCGGGAAAACACCGGATAGGCACCCAGGGCCCACCGCCCCTACCATGACTGCATCACGGTGAGCCTGCACGGGCCGGCCGTCGCCCAGGGCATTTCCCTTCCGGAGGTCACGCAGCATGGCAATGGTGGACGAGCTTCCCGCAGTCAAGCGGGGCCTGTGGCTTTACGCAGGCACCACACCCTGCGATGTGCGCATCGTGCGGCACGATGTGCTGTTCGGATCGGGTGACAGCGAAGATCCGCCGGAGCTGGCCGATGACCAGACGATGGAGTGCTACTACGTGCGCTACCACACACCGGCCGCGGCACCAGCCTGGCTGGATGGCGGTGCGGGCCTGAGCCTGCGCGAGGCGGTCTTCCTGGCCGAGCGCAAGCTCGGCCCCGTGGTCAACTGGCTGGACTGAGCGGGCCGCGCGTGGCGGCCAGCGCGCGCACATCCAGCACGGCCTGAGCCCAGTCCCCGGGCCGCTCCTGCGGCAGATTGTGGCCCGCGCCCTCGAACACGCGGTGCTGGTAAGGACCGGTGAAATGCCGGGCATGGTGGCGCGTACCGCCGTTGACCCCGTCGACACTGCCGTCGATGGCGATGGTCGGCAC
>SBFU01000020.1 GCA_006227785.1 Burkholderiales bacterium | reverse complement strand
GTGGTCGGCATGAAGCCGGTGGCCGCCGGCCACGCACCGGGTGAACTGAACGAGGACGTCGAGGCGATGCGGTTGGCGGCCAACGTCGACGCGCCGTTGCGGGACGTCAATCCCTACGTCTTCGAGCCGCCGATTGCGCCGCATGTCGCCGCCGCGCAGGCGGGCGTGCGTATTGAGATCCCGCCCATCGTGGCCGCCTATCGGCGGCTCGCTGCACTGGCCGACGTCGTGGTGGTCGAAGGCGCGGGTGGCTGGCGGGTTCCGCTCAACGATCAGGAAGACATGACCGATCTCGCGCAGGCGCTGGGGCTCCCGGTGGTGCTGGTAGTGGGGCTGCGGCTCGGCTGCCTCAATCATGCGTTGCTGACGGCCGAATCGATTGCGCATCGGGGCCTGCGCTGGGCGGGCTGGATCGGCAACGCCATCGACCCGGACATGCTGTGTCGCGACGAGAATATCGAAGCGTTGCGGGCACGCCTGCCTGGACCATGCCTGGGGATACATTCTTACCAGCCCGAGCCGGTCGCGAAACGCGGTGCGGCTGAATGGCTTGTCCTGCCTGATTTATGAGTATTTCAGAATACTCATGGATAACGATATTTTATAAATTAATCAATAAGTTAAAGACGTTTTTCGTCTTGTTTCCCGTCAGGGCTGCGTGTATCGTCTGCGACATAATGCCGCAGCGGTCCCTCCATACCGGATATGAATCAGGTGACTACGGGAGACTGTGGACGTGAACCAGCAGGAGCGTTCGTCTTTCTCTCACGCCCCAACCGTTCGCTGACGCGTCCGCAGGAACGGCTCTTCTTCTGGAGCCTGGCGGGACTCTGTTTTATGACGGCAAGCGTGTTCGCGTGGCTGGGCTACTGGATGGTTCTGCCCTTCGCAGGACTGGAAATCGGCCTGCTGGCCGGGGCGCTGGCGATGCTGCGAAGCCGTGAGCAGGATTACGAGTCGCTCGTGATCGATGGCGATGTGGTAGTGCTGGAGTGGCGCAGTGCAAGGGACTCGGGCCGCCGCGAAATGAACCGCCACTGGGTGCGGGTGGAATGCGGGTGCATATCGCCCGGCAGGAATTGTAGGCTCAGCGTCCGTTCGCACGGACGGGCCACGGAAGTGGGCCAGTACCTGAGTGACGAGGCGCGGCTGCAACTGGCCGCGACGCTGCGCAGCAGGCTGCAGGCGTGATCGATCGATGGGCATCGGGCCGTGCGGCACGGCGACCCGGATGCCAACGACACCAATAATGTGGATGAGAGGACGGGGGATACGATGAAAAAGATGTGGCAACTCGCAGGGATGGTGGGTGCAGGGCTGGCGACGAGTCAGGCGGCCCTGGCGGACTGGGCGTACAACCTCCAGCCGCCAGCCAGCCCGATTGCGCAGCACGTGTTCGACCTGCACAACCTGATCATGCTGGTGTGTCTGGGCATTTTTATCGTGGTGTTCGGTGCGATGTTCTGGTCGCTGATCAAGCACCGCAAGGCGGCCGGCCACCAGGCCGCGCATTTCCACGAGAACACCACCATCGAAGTCATCTGGACGGTGATTCCCTTCCTGATCCTGATGGGCATGGCGTATCCCGCCGCCAAGGTGGTGATCGACATGAAGGACACCTCCAACCCGGACCTCACCATCAAGGTCACCGGCTACCAGTGGAAATGGGGCTACGACTACCTGAACGAAGGCGTGAGCTTCTACAGCAACCTGTCGACCCCGCGCGAGCAGATCGTCAATGCCCAGCCCAAGGGCGAGCACTACCTGCTCGAAGTCGACGAGCCCATGGTGGTGCCCGTCGGCAAGCGTGTGCGCCTGCTGATCACCGCGAACGACGTGCTGCACGCCTGGTGGGTGCCCGCGCTCGGCGCGAAGCAGGATGCGATCCCCGGCTTCATTCGCGACACCTGGTTCACCGCCGACAAGATCGGCACCTTCCGCGGCCAGTGCGTCGAACTGTGCGGCAAGGATCACGGCTTCATGCCCATCGTGGTCGAAGTGGTCTCGGAAGAAGACTACGCGAAGTGGGTCGCCAGCAAGAAGGGCGGTGCGCAGGTCGCCGCGGCGGCCGAGCCCGTTGCCGAACAGGCCCCGTCTGCCGAAGTTGCCGTCGAGCAGGGCGCCGCGGATGCCGCCGCGCCTGCAGCGCAGTAAACAATATCAAGAGGAGAGCACACGATGTCTGATGCTGCACACGCACACGACGATCACAGCCACGGCCATCCCACCGGGATCATGCGCTGGCTGACCACCACCAACCACAAGGACATCGGCTCGATGTACCTGTGGTTCGCGCTGATCATGCTGTTCGCCGCGGGCTCGATGGCGCTGATGATCCGTGCCGAGCTGTTCCAGCCCGGCATGCAGGTGACCAACCCGGACTTCTTCAATCAGCTGACCACGATGCACGGCCTGATCATGATTTTCGGCGTGATCATGCCGGCCTTCTCGGGCTTCGCGAACTGGCAGGTGCCGCTGATGCTGGGCGCGCCCGACATGGCGTTCCCGCGCATGAACAACTGGGCGTTCTGGTTGCTGCCGGTCGCCGGCCTCATGCTGATGGCCTCTTTCTTCCTGCCCGGCGGCGCCGTCGCCGGCGGCTGGACGATGTATCCGCCGCTCTTCATCCAGGGCGGCATCTCGTATGACCTGACGATCCTGGCCGTGCACATCATGGGCCTGTCGTCGATCATGGGCTCGATCAACATCGCCACCACCATCCTCAACATGCGCGCACCCGGCATGACGCTGATGAAGATGCCGCTGTTCGTGTGGACCTGGCTGATCACCGCCTACCTGCTGATCGCGACCATGCCGGTGCTGGCGGGCGCGGTGACCATGCTGCTCACCGACCGCAACTTCGGCACGCACTTCTTCAACGCGGCCGGCGGTGGCGACCCGGTGATGTTCCAGCACATCTTCTGGTTCTTCGCCCACCCCGAGGTGTACATCCTGATCCTGCCGGCCTTCGGCATCGTCTCGCAGATCATCCCGACTTTCGCGCGCAAGCCGCTGTTCGGCTACGCCTCGATGGTGTACGCGACCGCGTCGATTGCGATTCTGTCCTTCATCGTGTGGGCGCACCACATGTTCACCGTGGGCATGCCGGTGGCGGCTCAGCTGTTCTTCATGTTCTCGACCATGCTGATCGCCGTGCCCACCGGGGTGAAGGTGTTCAACTGGGTGGCGACGATGTGGCGCGGCTCGATGACCTTCGA
>SBFU01000201.1 GCA_006227785.1 Burkholderiales bacterium | reverse complement strand
TCGGCGGCCTGTACATGGGCTGGTTCACCGCCACCGAAGCGGGTGGCATTGGCGCCGGCCTCGCGCTGCTGATCGCGCTGTTGCAGCGGCGTCTGGACTGGGCCAAGTTTGTCGAGCTGATGAAGGAAACCGCACACACCTCGGTCATGCTGTATGTCGTGCTCTTCGGTGCCATGCTGTTTGCCCAGCTGATCTCCTTCTCGGGTCTGGCCGACGAGTTGCTGTCGCTGGTGCAGGAATCCGGTCTGTCGCGCCTGGGCATCCTGCTGGCCATTCTGGCGGTGTTCCTGCTGTTGGGCTGTGTGATGGACGCCATGGCCATCATCCTGATCTTCGTCCCCCTGTTCACCCCCACGCTGGTGGCACAGGGCTTCGACCTGGTGTGGTTTGGCATCATCGTCGTGGTGCTGACCGAGATCGGCCTGATCACGCCTCCGGTGGGCATGAACGTGTTCGTGCTCAAGGCCAATCTGCCCCGTGTGCCCGTGGGCACCATCTTCCGTGGCTTGCTGCCGTTTGTGGGCATCGACCTGGTTCGCCTGAGCCTGCTGGTGGCGTTCCCTTCCATCAGCCTGGTGCTGGTTCAACTGATGAAATGAGCTTGCTGCTGCCAGGCAAAGCACATACACTTCACAGCATCGATCGGGAGAGACCGGACTGCGCAGGCAGACCGGCGCCGAAGGAGCAACCGCCCCGGAAACTCTCAGGCAAAAGGACCGGTCGACGTTTCCATCTCTGAAGAGCGGCCGGGTTTCGTCACCGGGTCCACCGCAGGAGCAAGTGGCGGCCACAGGCCCGCCACGAATCTCTCAGGTTCCAAACAGAGGGGGCGCATGCCGCACGCATGGTGCGCGCAGCGTGCTTTCCCTCTCTGACGTTCTGGAGCCTGTCCCATGCAATCGATCGCTGTCATTGGCGGTGGCATCACCGGTGTCACCACGGCTTACGCGCTGGCCAAACGCGGTTTTTCCGTCACCCTGTTCGAGCGGCACCGCTATGCCGCCATGGACACCTCGTTTGCCAACGGCGGCCAGCTCTCGGCCTCCAACGCCGAGGTCTGGACGCATTGGTCCACCATCCTCAAAGGCATCAAGTGGATGCTCAAGAGCGACGCTCCCCTGCTGGTCAACCCCAAGCCAAGCTGGCACAAGGTCAGCTGGTTTGCCGAGTTCATCGCCAGCATTCCACAGTACCGTACCAACACCATCGAGACAGCCCGGCTGGCCGTCGCGGCCCGCGAACACCTGTTTGGCTGGGCGCAGGCCGAGGGCGTGGACTTCGACCTGAAGAAGCAGGGCATCCTGCACATCTACCGAGACAAAAAGGGCTTTGACCATGCCGCCAGCGTGAGCCAGCTGCTGGCCGCCGGCGGTCTGCCGCGCCAGGCCGTCACACCCGAGGAAATGAGGGCCATCGAACCCACACTGGCCGGCCAATACCACGGCGGCTTCTACACCGAGAGCGACTCCACCGGCGACATCCACAAGTTCACCAACGGCCTGGCTGCGGCCATTGAACGCTTGGGCGTGCGCTGCGTCTGGGGCAGCGAGGTGGCCCGGGTGGCCAGCGATGGCCGGCGTGCCACTGTGACGCTGCGCACCGAAGCCGGTGAGGAGCCGCACCACTTCGATGCCATGGTGGTCTGTGCCGGCGTGGGTAGCCGCGCCTTGGCCGCCCAGCTGGGCGATCGGGTCAACATCTACCCGGTCAAGGGCTACTCCATCACCGTCCACCTGCTGGACGAACCGAGCCAGCAATCGGCCCCGACGGTCAGCCTGCTGGATGACGAGACCAAGCTGGTCACCAGCCGGCTGGGACTGGACCGCTTCCGCGTGGCCGGCACCGCCGAGTTCAACGGCTACAACCGCGACATCCGCGCTGACCGCATCAGACCCCTGGTCGACTGGGTGAACCAGTGCTTCCCCGGCGTGAACACCCGTCAGGTGGTGCCCTGGGCCGGCCTGCGGCCGATGATGCCGAACATGATGCCCCGCGTCGGGCACGGCCGCCAAGCCAACGTGTTCTACAACACCGGCCACGGACACCTCGGCTGGACCCTGTCCGCCGTCACCGCCGACATGATCGGCAGCCAGATCGGTGAGTGGGCGCGCGTGCAGGCGCCGGCCCGGATCCTGATGCCGGCCACCGCCTGACAACACCGAGAAAGGTACGCTCCATGGCCGTCTCCGCGTTCGACCTGTTCAAGATCGGCATTGGCCCCAGCAGTTCGCACACCGTGGGGCCCATGCGGGCCGCGCGGCTGTTTGTCCACGGCCTGCAGACCGCCGGCGTCATGCCCGCGGTGGCCCGGGTGCACTGCGGGCTGTACGGTTCGCTGGGGGCCACCGGCCGCGGCCACGGCAGTGACAAGGCGGTGCTGCTGGGCCTGTGCGGACTGGAGCCCGAGTCGGTGCCCATCGAATCGGTCGAGCCCACCGTCACGGCCATTCGTCAGCAGGGGCGCATCAGCCTCATGGGCGAGCATGCGATCGCATGGAACGAGCGCGAAGACCTCAGTCTGGTCCGCCAGGCTCTGCCGCTGCACGCCAACGGCATGCGCCTGACCGCATGGGACGCCCACGACCGCAAGCTGGCCGAGCGCACCTTTTATTCGGTCGGCGGGGGTTTCGTCGTCAGCGAAGAAGTGATGGCCGACGGCCAGCGGCACAAGGTCATCGCACCCGACGCGACCCAACTGCCGATCCCCTTTCGTACCGGCGATGAACTGCTGCAGCGTTGCCGCGAACACGGCCTGGGCATCGCCGGTGTCATGCGCATCAACGAACGCCACTGGCGCAGCGACGACGAGGTGCATGCGGGCCTGATGCGCATCTGGGACGTCATGCAGGCCTGCGTGCAGCGGGGCTGCGCCACTGAAGGTACCCTGCCCGGTGGCTTCAAGGTACGCCGGCGCGCCCCTGGCCTGTTCCGCGACCTGACCGGGCACCCCGAGAGGGCCCTGACCGATCCGCTGGCCGTTCTGGACTGGGTCAACCTGTATGCGCTGGCGGTCAACGAGGAGAACGCGGCCGGCGGTCGCGTGGTGACAGCACCCACCAATGGCGCGGCCGGCATCGTCCCGGCGGTGCTGCACTACTACCGGCGGTTTGTTCCGGGTTCGAACGACGAGGGCGTGGTCGACTTCCTGCTCACCGCGGCGGCCATCGGCATCCTGTACAAAGAGAACGCCAGCATCAGCGGTGCCGAGGTGGGCTGCCAGGGCGAGGTCGG
>SBFU01000284.1 GCA_006227785.1 Burkholderiales bacterium | reverse complement strand
GCACGGGCGATATTGAAGTGCGGCGCCAGTGGGACGACTACCAGCAGGCTTACGAAGACCTGCTCAATGCGACCCACACCGCATGGGCGCCGTGGACCATCGTGCCGGCCGACAGCAAGACCCACCGCAACCTGATGGTCGCCACCCTGGTGCGCGACTGCCTCAAGGCCCTGCCCCTGCGCTACCCGCCCGAAGACCCGACACTGGCGGGATTGCGCATCGAGTGAATTCCATCCAACGAGACAAGCCATGACCCAGCTCAACGCCGAATACCAGGCCCTGGCCAGCTACCGCCCCACACACAAGGTGCGCTTCGTCACCGCCGCCAGCCTGTTCGATGGACACGATGCCGCCATCAACATCATGCGCCGCATCCTGCAGGGCATGGGTGCCGAGGTGATCCACCTGGGCCACAACCGCTCGGTCGACGAAGTGGTGACCGCCGCCTTGCAGGAGGATGCCCAGGGCATCGCGATCAGCTCCTACCAGGGTGGCCACGTCGAGTACTTCAAGTACATGATCGACCTGCTCAGGGCGCGCGGCGGCGAGCACATCCAGGTATTCGGCGGTGGCGGCGGCGTGATCGTGCCGGCCGAAATCCGCGAGCTGCACGCCTACGGCGTGGGCCGCATCTACAGTCCCGAGGACGGTCAGAAGATGGGCCTGCAGGGCATGATCGGCGAAATGATCATGCGCTGCGACAAGGACATCAGCGCACAGGCGCCCAAGGCGCTGGAAGCCATTCAGGGTCACGGCGAGATGAGCTGGCGCGCCTTGGCCCAGCTGATCACCGCACTGGAGAACCAGAAGGCCGACCCCGCGCTCGTCGAGACCCTGCGCCAGATCGCCGCCAGCCGGACGACCCCTGTGCTGGGTATCACCGGAACCGGCGGCGCGGGCAAGTCCAGCCTGACCGACGAGCTGATCCGCCGCCTGCGCCTGGACCAGGACGACGAACTGCGCGTGGCGGTGATCTCCATCGACCCCTCACGCCGCAAGAGCGGCGGTGCCCTGCTGGGGGACCGCATCCGCATGAATGCGATCGGTCCCTGGCAGAAAGGGCAACGGGTCTATATGCGCAGTCTGGCGACGCGCGAGGCCGGCAGCGAAATCAGCGCCGCGCTGCCGGATGTGGTGGCGGCCTGCAAGGCGGCCGGGTTCGATCTGGTCATCGTCGAGACCTCGGGCATTGGCCAGGGCGACGCTGCCATCGTGCCGCATGTGGACATCCCGATGTATGTGATGACGCCCGAGTTCGGCGCCGCAAGCCAGCTGGAGAAGATCGACATGCTGGACTTCGCCGAGTTCGTGGCCATCAACAAGTTCGACCGCAAGGGCGCCATGGATGCCCTTCGCGACGTGGCCAAGCAGGTGCAGCGCAACCGCGAAGCCTTCACCGTGATGCCGGACCAGATGCCGGTGTTCGGCACCATGGCCAGCCGCTTCAACGACGACGGCGTGACCGCCCTTTACCAGGCCATCAAGGCGCGTCTGATCGAAAAGGGGCTGCCACTGGGCGACGGACGTCTGCCTTTGGTGAGCGTGCGACACAGCACCAACCAGCGCGCCATCGTGCCGGGTGCGCGGACCCGTTACCTGGCCGAGATCGCCGACACGGTGCGCGGCTACAAGCAACGCGCCCGTCAGCAGGCCCGCCTGGCGCGCGAGATCCAGCAACTGCGCGCGGCGGCGGACATGCTGTCGGTGGACAAGCCGAACCGCCCCAAGGCGTCCGAGGCGGCCATCGACCTGGCCCAGACGCGCGAGCTGCAGCTGGACGCCGACGCCCGCAAGCTGCTGGCCCAGTGGCCGCAGATGCAGCAGGCCTATGCGGGCGACGAGTACGTGGTGAAGATCCGGGACAAGGAAATCCGCACCCAGCTGACCCACACCACCCTGTCGGGCAACAAGATCCGCAAGGTGGCGCTGCCGCCCTACGAAGACCATGGCGAGATCCTCAAGTGGCTGATGCTGGAAAACGTGCCGGGCAGCTACCCCTACACCGCCGGCGTGTTCGCTTTCAAGCGCGAAGGCGAGGACCCGACCCGTATGTTCGCAGGCGAAGGCGACGCCTTCCGCACCAACCGGCGCTTCAAGCTGGTCAGCGAGGGCATGCCGGCCAAACGCCTGTCGACCGCCTTTGACTCGGTCACGCTGTACGGCAACGACCCCGACCCGCGACCGGACATCTACGGCAAGGTGGGCAACTCGGGCGTGAGCATCGCCACGCTGGACGACATGAAGGTGCTGTATTCGGGCTTTGACCTGTGCAACCCGACCACCTCGGTTTCGATGACCATCAACGGCCCCGCGCCGACCATTCTGGCGATGTTCATGAACACCGCCATCGACCAGAACATCGACAAGTTCAAGGCCGACAACGGCCGTGAGCCGACCGACACCGAGGCGGCCAAGATCCGCGAATGGGTGCTGGCGAATGTGCGCGGCACGGTGCAGGCCGACATCCTGAAAGAAGACCAGGGCCAGAACACCTGCATCTTTTCCACCGAGTTCTCGCTCAAGGTGATGGGCGACATCGCCGAGTACTTCGTGCACCACGACGTGCGGAATTTCTACTCGGTGTCCATATCGGGCTACCACATCGCCGAGGCCGGGGCCAATCCGATCAGCCAGCTCGCCTTCACGCTGTCCAACGGCTTCACCTTCGTGGAAGCGTATCTCGCGCGCGGCATGCACATCGACGATTTCGCGCCCAACCTGTCGTTCTTCTTCTCAAACGGCATGGACCCGGAATACACCGTGCTGGGCCGCGTGGCACGCCGCATCTGGGCGGTGGCCATGAAAGAGAAGTACGGCGCGAATGAGCGGTCCCAGAAGCTCAAGTACCACATCCAGACCAGCGGCCGCAGCCTGCACGCGCAGGAAATCGCCTTCAACGACATCCGCACCACTTTGCAGGCGCTGATCGCCATCTACGACAACTGCAACAGCCTGCACACCAATGCCTATGACGAGGCCATCACCACGCCGACCGAGGAGTCGGTGCGCCGCGCGATGGCGATCCAGCTCATCATCAACCGCGAGTGGGGCCTGGCCAGGAACGAGAACCCCAACCAGGGCGCCTTCATCATCGACGAGTTGACCGAGCTGGTCGAGGAGGCCGTGCTGGCCGAGTTCGAGAAGATCGCCGAGCGCGGCGGGGTGCTGGGTGCCATGGAGACCGGCTACCAGCGCAGCAAGATCCAGGAAGAGAGCATGCACTACGAGATGCTCAA
>SBFU01000325.1 GCA_006227785.1 Burkholderiales bacterium | reverse complement strand
CTCTGGTATCTGTATTTCACCTTGTTCTGGCCCTACCGGGACCGGTTCAACGAGGCGGGCCGTCATATGGACGAATCCACCATGGTGGTGTATCACGAGCAGACGGGCTTGCTGTTGATTCCCGCCCTGGTTCTGTCCGTGCTGGCGTTGGGGTTCGCCTGCGTCTGGCAAAGGTCTCGCCGTCGGCACAAGGGCGCGCAATGACATGGCTGGCCTGCGGCCGGCCCATGGTGTTCTGAACACGACCTGAGCGACTACGATAGAGGCCGCATGAACACCTACTTTGTTGCCGCAGCTGCGCTGGCCTTTGTCATTGGCCTGGTTCACTCTGTGCTGGGTGAACGGCTGGTGTTCCGTCGCATGCGCTTGTCGGGCCTGGTGCCCACCAACGGCGGGACAGTGCTGCGCGAGGCGCATGTTCGCATTGTCTGGGTGAGCTGGCACCTGGTCACGCTGCTGGGCTGGTGCCTGGGGTTTGTTCTGCTCTGGCTTGCCCAGCCTTCCCATGCGCCGCTGGCGCCATCTGAGGTCGCGTGGGCTGTGGCGGTGGCCCTGTTGGCGAGCTCTGCGCTGGTGCTTGTGGGCACCAGGGGTCGGCACCCGGGGTGGCTCGGTTTGATGGTGGCGGGTGTGCTTGTCGTGGCCGGCATGGTCACCTGACCGAGCTGGGGCGCGCCGCCTTGCTGAAGCTTTTGACGCCATGAGCCTGCTCTCTGCTGATGTCATCCAGGCCGCCAAGGACAGCGTGCTGTGCTGGCTGGCCACCGTCGACGCCGACGGTCAGCCCAATGTGTCGCCCAAGGAGATTTTCGCCATCTTTGACGATGCGCACATCGTGGTGGCCAACATCGCTTCGCCCACCAGTGTGCGGAACATCGCGCAGTCGGGCAAGGTGTGCGTCACGTTTGTCGACATCCTCGTGCAAAAGGGCTTCAAGGTCTATGGCACGGCGTCGGTGGTGCGCAAGGCCGCGCCCGGGTTCGAACGCTGGGCCGCGCCCTTGCTGGGCATGGCTGGCGAGCGCTTTCCGATCCACAGCGTCATCGTGGTGGCGGCCACGGCGGTCGAGCCGGTGGTGGCGCCGAGCTACCGTCTCTATCCGGATGAGACGACAGAGCGCAGCCAGGTGCAATCGGCCCTTAGAACCTACGGGGTTGCGGCGGGCCGGCGCGGCGCCTGAGCGCCACGCGCTATGCTGACGCGGTGCGCAAGTCTCGCGCACCCATCCCAACCCATTCAAGCAGGACCCACGCATGTTCAGCCACATCATGGTCGGCACCAACGACATCGAGCGCGCCAAGCGCTTTTACGACGCCGTTTTGGGCGTATTCGGGGCCGGCGAGCCGGTCCGCAATGCCGCCAGGACGGGGCACCAGCGGCTGTTCTACCGCCACCAGGGCACGACCTTCTGTGTTTCGCAGCCGATCAACAACGAGCCCGCCACGGCGGCGAACGGCGGTACCATCGGCTTCAAGTGCAGTTCGCCCGAGCAGGTGAAGCAGTTCCACGATGTGGCGGTGGCCCATGGTGGGGTGTCCATTGAGGACCCACCCGGTGCCCGCGATTCCACCCCGGGGGCGCTGCACCTGGCCTACGTCCGCGATCCGGACGGCAACAAGCTGTGTGCGCTGTACCGCCCGGCATGACGTGAGCCCTTGAATGGGCGGGAGGAGCCCGAATGGACATCCGGTGTGAATGTGGACAGTTTCGAGCCCGGCTCAGGTCCTTTCCGGGCAATTCGCCGGGGCGTCTGGTTTGCTATTGCGACGACTGCCAGGCCTACCTGCACCACCTGGGGCGCGATGACCTGCTGGACACCAACGGCGGTACGGAGGTCATTCCCGCCTATCCGGCCGATGTGGACATCCTCAGCGGGCGGGACCAGTTGAAGTGCACCCGGCTGTCACCCAGGGGCACTTTCCGCTTCTCCACGACCTGCTGCAACACGCCCATTGCCAACACCCGGCCCGACATGCCATGGGCAGGCTTTCTGCGGTGTGTGTTTGCGGCCGAGGAGCCAGATCGGTTCGAGCGCCTGGTGGGGCCAGTGCGCAGCCGCATCATGGGACGCTATGCCAATGGGACCCCGCCGGCCGGCACACCGGACAAGTTCAACCTCAAGGCCATGTTGTCGGTGATGCCGTTCTTGGTGAAAGGCAAGCTGATGAAGAAGGCAAGGCCGTCGCCTTTCTTCGCTGCCGATGGCGTCACGCCGGTCGTGAAACCTGAGGTTCTGGGCCAGTAGCGCCACGCCTGAAGCGACGGTTGGCCTCACGAAGATGTCCCCCGCATGCACGCCCGCTTGATGCATGTCATTCGATGCCTGTGTCTGGTCTCGGCTGGCCTGGCGCTGCTTGTCCCGCCATCATCGGCTCAGAACGCCGACGAGCCAGGTTCACGCTGGCAGCGGCTGCGACAGGTGCAGGAGGCGCAGCGCGAGAACCGGCAGGCGACTGTCAGCCAGGCGTCGCTGGGGGCGGTCACGGCCAACCTCCGGGAGGACCGCTTCGGTGATCGCGACATGCTGGTGTACGTGCCCTCGGTGCTGCCGCCACCCGGGCAACGGGCGCTGCTGGTGGCCTTGCACGGCGGCGGCGGCAACGCGCGGTTCATGCTGGAGCACCTGAAGATCAATGGCCTGGCCGAAAAGCACGGGTTCATCGTGGCCTATCTCAACGGCTCGGCGGCCGCCCGTGTGGGTGGCCAGCGGCTGAAGGCCTGGAACGCCGGAGGGGGCTGCTGCGGCAAGCCCTATGAGGACAAGGTGGATGACATCGCCTACATCGCGGGGGCGGTTGAGCACCTGCAGCGGACCCATGCCATTGCGCCCGGGCGCAGCTTCGGCGTCGGGCACTCCAACGGCGCCATGATGCTGCAGACCATGGCCTGCGTGGGTGATGTGTTCCGTCAGGTGGCGTCACTGGCCGGCGCCCTGGTGGCCGAGGTGCCCTCGTGCCCGGCCGCGCGCCAGCACACCATCCGCAACTACCACGGCGAGTTCGACGAGAACGTGCCGCTGGGCGGAGGCATGGGCAGCCAGGGTGTGATCCGGATCAGCTACCCCTCGCAGGCGGAGTCGAAGGCGAAGTTCGAGGCCGCCGGTGGTCGGTATGTGCTGCAGGTGCTGCCCGGTGCCGGCCATTCGATCGAGCAGTTGAGCCGGTCATCGCAAGAGCGCCACGGCTTGACCCTGGCCGAACAGGTGGCCCGAGACCTGGGTCTGGCGTCACCTTGAG
>SBFU01000039.1 GCA_006227785.1 Burkholderiales bacterium | reverse complement strand
CACCGGCGTCGGTTTGCCGGTCTCGTCCACCGCCACCATGGTGAAGAAGCAGCTGTTCACATGCCGGTTCTCCTGGGTGCGGATGTTCTCGGCAATCACCTTGATGCCGATCTCCATCGATGAACTGCCGGTGTGGTTGACCGAGGCCAGGAAGGTCACCAGCTCGCCCACATGAATGGGCTGGCGGAACATCACCTGGTCCACGCTGAGCGTGACCACATAGGTGCCGGCGTAGCGGCTGGCACAGGCATAGGCCACCTGGTCCAGCAGTTTCAGAATGGTGCCGCCGTGCACATTGCCGGAGAAGTTGGCGGTGTCGGGCGTCATCAGCACGGTCATGCTGAGCTGGTGGGCGGGCAGGGTCATGGATGGTGGGGGCAGTGAACGGTCTGGCCCCGGATTGTGACCGCATCCGCACCCGGCCATCCCGGTCGGCTGCAGTGCCCGGCCACACCGTTCGTCGGCCACCGCTTCAGCGCAGGTTCACGCGGCCGAAAAACCGCCCATGAGCCTTCCCATCACTTCCGGCACCTCGGTCCTGGGGACCGCCCTGAGCGGCATGCGGGCCGCCCAGCTGCGGCTGGACAGCAGCGCACACAACGTGGCCAATGTGCAGACGCCGGACTTCCGGCGGCAGGTGGTGACCCAATCCGCCCGCCCCGATCAGGGTGGTGTCGACGCGCGGGTCGAGCGTGAGCCCGCTGGCGCCGCAACGGGGACCGAAGGCTTTGGCCGGCTCGCCGAAGACCTGGTCGGGCAGCGCCTGAGCCTCTACAGCTTCGAAGCCAACCTGCGCACCGTGCAGGCACATGACCGCATGCTGGGCGCGCTGCTGGACACCAAGGCCTGAGGGCCCGCGGGGTCAGCGCATGGGCCGCTGGTCGCGGTCCTTGAAACGCCGTTTGGTCTCGACCTTCAGGATCTCACCCGTGCGCGCATCCACATACAGCTCGGCGCGCAAGCCGCTGCTGTCGCGGGCGTCAACCTCGTAGAGCTTGTCGCTCTTGCGCTCGATTTCGCGGATCTCGGTGTAGCCCTGCTGCGTCACCGCATCACTGATCTGACCAAAGCCCATCACCGGACCGGCCGGTGGTGTGGCCTGGGCCAGGGCGGTGCCGGATCCGATGGCAATCAGGCCGGCCAGCACGGCGGCGCTCAGGGGGCTGCGGGGGGTTTGGATGGTGTGACGCATGACGGACTCCTTGGGGTGTCGGGTTGAAGAGATGACCGCCAGTGTGCCCACCGGCCCTTGAACAGATCATGAACGGCGCATTCATGGTTTGTTCAGACTCGCTGTGGCATGCTCCCGTCATGTTGCCGCACTCACGCCATCGACGCCAGCTGCTGGTCGCCGCCGTGCTGGCACCGCTGGCGCTCTCGGCCCTGGCCGACGACCCGCGCCGCCTGCACGAGGCGGTGCGCCGGGGCGAGGTGCTGCCGCTGGAGACCATCCGCGAACACGCGCTGCGCCACTTCGGTGGCCGGCTGATCGAGGTGGAGCTCGATCGCGGGCGCCATGGCATCCGTTACGAGATCGATCTTCTGCTTGAAGACGGCCGCAAACTCGAACTCGAGTACGACGCCCGCACCGGTGCGCTGCTCAAGGTCGAAGGCCACCAGCTTGAAACCGTGTTCGGCCGCGGTGGCCGACCGCTGCCCTGACCCGACCCATCCCCATGCGCATCCTTGTGGCCGAAGACGATCCCCGCCTGCTGCTGCAGCTGTCGGACGCGTTGCAGGCGGCCGGTTATGCGGTCGACCTGGCCGACAAGGGACCGGACGCCGAGCACCTGGGACTGCACAGCCGGCCCGATGCGGTGGTGCTGGACCTGGGTCTGCCCGGGCGCGACGGCCTGAGTGTGCTGCGCCGCTGGCGCGAGAACGGGCTGGACGTGCCGGTGATCATCCTGACCGCGCGCGGCTCCTGGCAGGACAAGGTGCACGGCATGGACGCCGGCGCCGACGACTACCTGGCCAAGCCCTTCCAGATGGAAGAGCTGCTGGCGCGCGTGCGCGCGCTGCTGCGCCGCGCCAGCGGCAAGGCCCACCCCCTGATCACCGTGGGCACGGTGGAGCTGGACACCCGCAGCTGCACCGTGCAGGCGGATGGCCGCCCTGTCGACCTGACCCCGCACGAGTACCGCCTGCTCAGCGCCCTCATGCACCATGCCGGCAGCGTGCTCTCGCGCAGCGAACTGGCCGAGCACCTGTACGAGCACGACAGCGACCGCGACAGCAACACCATCGATGTGTTCATCGCCCGCCTGCGGCGCAAACTGCCCGAGGGTTTCGTCACCACCGTGCGGGGGCTGGGTTTTCGTGTCGGCGATGCACACTGAGGACCTATGCCGCAGCGCGTCGTCCCAGACCCGAACCCATCCGGCTCGCTGCAGCAGCGCCTGTGGTGGGCCGCCGGCAGCCTGATCGCCCTGGGTCTGCTGTTGGCGGCCCTGGGGCTGAATGCCCTGTTTCGCAACTATGTCGAGGTCGACATGGCGCGGCGCATGCAAGGCCATCTGGACGACCTGCTGGGCGCGCTGGTGGTCCAGGTGCCGACCGCCACGGACAACGGAACAACGGCAACGGAAGCCGTCAACGGCGCAGACGCCGAGCCATGGGTCCGTCTGGGCCGGGAGCCGGCCGACCCGCTGTTCCGGCGACCGGGTGGAGGCCTGTACTGGGTGGTCTGGCTGCCCGACGGCACCCAGTTGCGCTCCCGTTCGTGGTGGGACAAAGTGCCCGGCTTTGCACCACCTGGCCCGGACGCCTTCACCGCCGGCCGTGACCTGCGCACCGAACAGACCGGTCCGGCAGGCGAGCCGCTGCTGATGTGGCTGCGGCTGGTGCAGGTGCCCGGGCTGGACGACCCGGTGCTGCTGGGCGCTGGCGGCGACGCGGGTCACCTGGCCCAGGCCAGCACCTCCTTCGGACGCAGTCTGGCGCTGTCGCTGACGCTGCTGGGCGCCCTGCTGCTGCTGGCCATGACCTTGCAGGTGCGCCTGGGCCTGGTGCCACTCAGGCGTTTGCAATCCGCCCTGGCCGCTCTGCGGCGCGGCGAACAACAGCGCCTGGACGGGACCTTTCCCGCCGAAGTGCAACCCCTGGTCGACGACCTGAATCGGGTGCTTGACGACAACGAGGCCCTGGTCGCCCGCGCCCAGGCCCAGGCCGGGA
>SBFU01000002.1 GCA_006227785.1 Burkholderiales bacterium | reverse complement strand
CCCGCGCTGGACATCGACCCCGGCGAAGAAGCCCAGGCCGAGCTGCTCGCGCGCCACCGCTGCATCGACGCCCGGGCCTGGGCCCGCGCCAGCGAGCGCCTGCTGGCCAACCCCGACACGGCCACCACGGCGCCCGCACCCGGCAGCCCCGAGCCGGCCAGCCCGCCCGGGCAACCAGCCCCCGCCGACCTGGCCGGCCCCTACGACGACCCCGCCGCCTTCCTCAAGGCCGTCATGAACCACCCCGGCGTGCCTCTGGCCCAGCGCATCGAGGCGGCGCGGGCGTTGCTGGGCAAGGCTTGAGCGGGATGTTTGGCAAGCAGGGGCGCTTGGTGGTCTGCCACATCAGCACCGTGGGCGCATGGCGCCCCCCCCCCCCGTTGCAGCGAACGAAAGATGCGCCCAATACCTTTACGTTTTTTCGGTCTGATGGCTATAGTGCAGGTGCCGGATGCGTTCCCCAATCTGGTTCAGAAGCCGGGCGGAACGAAAAGAGGGGTTGCCGGTTTTTGAGGGGCGTTTCCGTGCATGAAAGTACGGCGAAAACATGCAAGACCATGTTCTGTAGACGTTTTGGGGAGGAAGGCGTGACCAGAATATCCCGCAGACTCTTCGGGATACATTGCGTTATGCGCCTAAGGAAGGCCTATGGATAACAACCAAAAAGCGGCAGCGTTTGACTCCTTGATTAGCTCCTATCTGGAGATGGGGTTTGGTGCTCTTCCAAAGCGAGAGATCGATCTGTTCATCTTCAAGAACCTAATGGACATGGCGCCATACAAGGGGAAGTCAAACTATGAGCTCGCCGAACTCCTGAAAATCCCTGAATCGAGAATAAAAACGCTGAAGCTAAACGCGGCTCTACGACACAAGACAGTAAATTCGAAGGCCATTCTTGGCAGAATCGTTGATCGCCTAATTCATAGTGTTCAGTACGCAGAGTTCCAAGAAGGGAAAATGGAGGTGTCCCTGGAGGACCCATTAGAGCGAAGGGAGCTGGAAAACTTTTTGAAGAAGCGCGGACACCATGCGGAGTACTTGCTGAACAGCGAGGTTCTAAGAATATCTCCCGTTCGCTTGTTTGAGGTAATAATCGACAACGTCCCAAATGCCCAAAATGAAATTGACGCCATCATTCGTAGGGCAGTCAACGACAACACCGCAGCGGAAGAAATCCTAGAGGGTGCTGAAGACATGAGTCAGAAACTGGCTAAGCTACGAAAAGCTCTTCTCACACCAGACGCACTTCGATCGTTGATTGGTACGGGATTTGCGCTAATGACAGGCGTAGGCGCATAACCATTCGCTGCAGGCGCGACGGCCCTGACGGGCCGCGGCCTGAGCTCAAACGTTAGACCGCGGTGAACAAAGAGCGATTCCCACACTTGCTGCGGAGCATCTACGACGCGGTCGATGAACTCGAACGCATGTTCCCCGGTCGCCATTTCACACCGGACGGCCACCTAGTCGGCAGCCTCGGCGAGGCCCTTGCGTCTTTCCACTACGGCATCGTGCTCGACCAGGCTTCGGCCGTGTGTCATGACGGCACATGCGGCAATCGCCGCGTCCAAGTCAAGGCAACACAAGGCGATCGCGTAGCTCTCTCGAGCGAGCCCGAACACCTTCTTGTCCTTCGGCTCATGCGCGACGGGACGTTCACCGAGGAATACAACGGTCCAGGCCACCTAGCTTGGTCACTCGTGAGTCACAAGCCGCGTCCCAAGAACGGTCAGTACCAAGTATCGTTGGCTACTCTGCGTCGATTGATGGCACAGGTCGATGAAGCCTCCCGCATTCAGCGCATCGCGGTCTAACCCGTCGTTGCACCCGACGTGTGCCAGCCTGCGGCTGTCGCCCGCGGGTGAACTCCTGCGCTAGGCGGCACAATTCACTTCCTGCAGGCCCTATCTCATATGACGCTCTTCTACATACTCCTCGGCGCTCTCGCGGTATGGGTTCTGTACAAAGTGTTTGCCAAGCCGCCATCGCCGTCGCCTCAAGGCCAGCCGAATGCAATCGAAATCCCGATCAAGATCACGGTGACACACGACGAGGGCGGTTCCACCCGCACGCCACGGGAGGAGATCGACAAGGATGAGTGGGAAGGGAGCTTCTGGGAAGTTACCCAGCCGCTACCAGCCAAGGCCAGGCTCCGAATTAAGTACACCGACGGAGCTGACAGAAAGACCGAACGGACCATTGACGTGCGCCAGTTCGGCGCCATGGGACCGAGCACGCTCCTCATTGGCCACTGCCACATGCGAAATGCAACGCGCACCTTCCGGACTGATCGCATCGAATCGTGCGTCGACGTGGAGACTGGTGAGGTAATCAGCGACGTCCGCGCATACCTGCAGCAGAAGTACGACGCGTCCCCTGACAAGACGAAGGATCTGCTGCTCGAGGGTGAATACGACACCCTTCGCGTCCTGCTCTACGTCGGCAAAGCGGACGGTCAGTTGCGTGCGGCCGAGAAGGCTGTCATCAGGGAGACGTGCATTGCGATCACAAACGACTCTCGACTGACTGAACGCACGATTGAAGACCTGTTTGTGAACATGGACGTCCCGACACTACAAGCCTTCAAGCTTGCCGTTGGTCGCATCGCCAAGCGAGACAGTTCCAGTAGGACTGTTGTGATGACCGCCGCAGAGAAAATGGTAGCCACACAGAAGGCAGTCCACCAAGCCGAGCAGGAAGCGCTGGACTACATGAGGAAGCGGTTCTTCACCGACGTGCAGAATGCCGCATAACCCGTCGGTCGAGGCGGCTCATGCTGCTGCGGGCGCCTTATCTCCAACGTTGGCCATTCCAATGAACTCATCACACATTCGAGCAGTCGTAGAAAGCTTCTACGCCGACATCTGGAACCGACACGACAAGTCCAAGATTCCTGCCTTACTTCGTGACAACTTCACTTTTCGTGGTTCACTTGGTCAGGCCAAGGTAGGTCACGAGGGGTTTGGCACGTATGTCGATTTTGTTCACACCGCTCTGGCCAATTACCGCTGCGACATACTTGATCTAGTTGTCGAGGATTCAAAGGCGTTTGCGCGCATGCGTTTTTCCGGCATTCATCGGGGTGAGTTCTTCGGCTTCAAACCGACCAACAAACCTGTTGAGTGGCTGGGGTCTGCTCTATTTTCGTTCGAGGGTGAGAAGGTTGCTGACTTGTGGGTCCTTGGGGACGTTCACGGTTTGCTCCAATTGCTCGAACAGAATGCCAATGGCTAACCCATCATTCC
>SBFU01000248.1 GCA_006227785.1 Burkholderiales bacterium | reverse complement strand
GCGGCGCATGTAGTAGTCGGGGTCGGAGCCGACCGGCAACGCCACCGGCGCCGCCTCGGGCGCGGGGGTCAGGCGCAGCAACCAGTACGAACCCAGCGCCAGCATCCCCATGAGCAGCACCGGCAGGTAAATGGAGACCTGGTCCCAGATGCGCCAGGCGCGCTGGCCCACCGTGCGAGGCGGCGCCGGCGGCAGGGCAGACAGGGTGGCAGTCGGCATCACCGGGCGGCTTCCTCCAGCAGCCGGGCATAGACGCCGTTGGCCACCAGCAGCAGGTCACACAACTCGCGCACCGCACCGCTGCCGGGCAGGCGGGTGGTGACGTGGTCACACACGGCGAGCACCTCGGGGTGGGCGCCGGGCGGGCAGACCGAGAGCGCAGCGCGCCGGAGCATGGGCAGGTCTGGCCAGTCGTCGCCGATGGCGGCGGCATCTGCCCAGGTCAGGCCCAGCTCGGCCAGAATGGCTTCGGCTGCCGGGCGCTTGTCTTCGGTGCCGAAGCGCGTGTGGGTCACCCCCAGCGCGCTCAGGCGGGTGCGCAGCGCCAGCGAGTCACGGCCACTGACCACCGCCGGCGTGATACCGGCGCGCTGCAGCAGCTTGATGCCGTGGCCGTCCAGCGTATGGAAGCGTTTGAGCGTCTCGCCCGCCTCGCTGAAGTACAGGCCACCGTCGGTCAGCACGCCATCGACGTCGAAAAACACCACGCGCACGGCCTGGGCCTTGAGCAGCAGCTCAGGGTCGATGCCCAGCACAGGGCGCAGCGGGGGCAGTTCGTCGGTGGACATGCTGCAATGCTAACGGGGTCAGATCACTTTGGCCCGCATCAGGTCGTTGCTGTTCATGGCACCGCACAGCCGGTCGTCGCCGTCGACCACCAGCACGCTGGTGATGCGGTGCGCCTCCATCAGCTCGGCGGCGCTGACCGCCAGGTCGTCTTCGCGCACGGTCCGGGGCCTGGGGTGCATGACATCGGCCGCGCGCAAGCTGCGCAGATCGGCGGGTCCCTCGCTGCGCTCGATCAGGCGGCGCAGATCGCCGTCGGTGAAGATGCCCAGCACCCGCCCGTCGTCATCCACCACCGCACTGGCGCCCAGCCCCTTGGCGCTCATCTCCCGCATCAGCTCCATCAGGCTGGCCCCCGCACCAACCCGCGGCACCTCATCGCCCTGGCGCATCACGTCGCGCACATGGGTCAGCAGCTTGCGTCCGAGGGCCCCGCCCGGGTGCGAGCGGGCAAAGTCATCGGCCCGGAATCCCCGCGCGTCCAGCAGGGCGACGGCCAGTGCGTCGCCCATGGCCAGCTGGGCGGTGGTGCTGGCGGTCGGGGCCAGGTTGTGCGGGCAGGCTTCCTTGTCGACCGCCGCGTCCAGCACCACATCGGCGTGCCGACCCAGGGTCGAGGCCAGCCGGCCGGTGATGGCCACCAGGGGCACCCCCATGCGCTTGATCAGGGGCAGGATGGCGGTCAGCTCTTCACTCTCGCCACTGTTGCTGATGGCCAGCACCGCGTCGCCCGGCGTGATCATGCCCAGGTCGCCGTGGCTGGCCTCGGCCGGATGCACGAACATGGCGGGTGTGCCGGTGGACGCCAGGGTGGCGGCGATCTTGCGCCCGATGTGACCGCTCTTGCCCATGCCCGTGACCACCACCCGGCCCTGGCAGGCGAGCAACAGGCTCATGGCCTGGGCAAAACGGTCGTCCAGACGCGCGGCCATGGCCGTGATGGCCTGGGCCTCGATGTCCAGGGTTTCTTTCGCCCGCCGGGCGGCGAGCGCGGCGTCGAACGTGGGCGGCAACTGCATGCCCCGGATTATCGCGCCGCGCAGCGGCTACCATCCCGAGGGTGAATTCACTGGACATCACCCTGCTCTACCTTCTGGCCGCCGTCGTCGGCGTGGTGGCCTGCCGCCAGCTGAAGCTGCCGCCCATGCTGGGCTACCTGGCGGTCGGTGTGGTCATCGGTCCCAACGCCCTGGCGCTGGCGCAGAACTCCAGTGGCGTGCGCTACCTCGCCGAATTCGGCGTGGTCTTCCTGATGTTCGTGATCGGGCTGGAATTCAGCCTGCCCAAGCTGCGCAGCATGCGGCGCCATGTGTTCGGGCTGGGCCTGTCCCAGGTGGTGCTGACGGTGCTGATCACGGCCGCTGCCTCGCTGGCCATGGGTCTGCTGCTGCCGCAGTGGTGGAACGTGTCCTGGCAGATCGCCGTCGCCCTGGGCGGGGTCATGGCCATGAGCAGCACGGCCATCGTCATCAAGCTGATGGCCGAGCGCCTGGAACTGGAGTCCGAGCATGGCAAGCGGGTGGTGGGCATCCTGCTGTTCCAGGACCTGGCGGTGGTGCCCTTGCTGGTGCTGATTCCGGCCCTGGGCGCCGACCCCGATGACCTGGTCAAGGCGCTGGGCCTGGCCCTGGTCAAGGCCACCGTTCTGCTGGTGCTGTTGCTGACCGGGGGCCAGAAGATCATGCGCTGGTGGCTGACCCAGGTGGCCCGGCGCAAGAGCGACGAGCTGTTCATGCTCAACCTGCTGCTGATCACCCTGGGCCTGGCCTGGCTGACCGAGCACGCCGGCCTGTCACTGGCGCTGGGCGCGTTTGTGGCCGGCATGCTGATTGCCGAGACCGAATACAAGCACCAGGTGGAGACCGACATCCGGCCCTTCCACGACGTGCTGCTGGGCCTGTTCTTCATCACCATCGGCATGATCCTGGACTGGCGCATCGTGGTCGAGCGCTGGCCGCTGGTGCTGCTGTTGCTGACGCTGTCACTGGCCTTCAAGCTGGCGCTGGTGACCGCGCTGGCGCGACTGTTCGGCGCCAGTGCCGGCGTGGCGCTGCGCACCGGGCTGTACCTGGCCCAGGGCGGCGAATTCGGGCTGGTGCTGCTGACCCTGGCCGGCCAGCACAACCTGGTGCCGCCGCAGCTGTTCAACCCCATCCTGGCGTCGATGGTGCTGTCCATGCTGGCCACGCCCTTCATCATCATGCGCACCAACGACATCGTCACGCGTGTGGTCGGCAGCGACTGGCTGATGCAGTCGGTGCAGATGACGGCCATCGCCCGCAAGGCCATCAGCACCGACCGCCACGTCATCATCTGTGGCTACGGGCGTTGCGGCCAGAACCTGGCGCGTCTGCTGGAGGCCGAAGGCATCCCCTACATGGCGCTCGACCTCGACCCGGACCGCGTGCGCCAGGCCGCTGCTGCGGGGCACAGCGTGGTGTTCGGTGACGCGGCGCGCCT
>SBFU01000503.1 GCA_006227785.1 Burkholderiales bacterium | reverse complement strand
GTCCCCTTCCGCCACGTCTACATCCACGGCCTGGTGCGCGACGCCCAGGGCCAGAAAATGAGCAAGTCCGAAGGCAACGTGCTCGACCCTGTCGACCTCATCGACGGCATCGAACTGGCCCCGCTGCTCGACAAGCGCACCACCGGCCTGCGCAAACCCGAGACTGCACCGAAGGTCCGCAAGGCCACCGAAAAGGAATTCCCGGACGGCATACCCGCCTACGGCGCCGACGCCCTGCGCTTCACCTTCGCCGCACTGGCCTCGCTGGGCCGCAGCATCAACTTTGACAGCAAGCGCTGCGAGGGCTACCGCAACTTCTGCAACAAGCTCTGGAACGCCACCCGCTTCGTGCTCATGAACTGCGAAGGCCAGGACTGTGGCCTGAAAGAGCATGGCGCTGCCGAATGCCTGCCTGGCGGCTACCTGAGCTTCAGCCAGGCCGACCGCTGGATCGTCTCCAAGCTGCAGCGCGTCGAGGCCGAGGTGGCCCGGGGCTTTGCCGAGTACCGCCTGGACAATGTGGCCAACAGCATCTACCAGTTCGTCTGGGACGAGTTCTGCGACTGGTACCTGGAAATCGCCAAGGTGCAGATCCAGACCGGCGACGACGCGCAACAACGCGCCACCCGCCGTACCCTGATCCGCACGCTGGAGACCATCCTGCGGCTGGCCCACCCCATCACGCCCTTCATCACCGAAGAACTGTGGCAAAAGGTGGCCCCCGTGGCCGGTCGCGCAGGTGCGTCGGTCAGCGTCGCGGCCTACCCCGTCAGCCAGCCCGAGCGCATCGACGAGGCGGCCGAGGCCCAGGTCGCCAGGCTCAAGAGCCTGGTGGATGCCTGCCGCACGCTGCGCGGCGAACTCAATGTCTCGCCAGCCACCCGCCTGCCCCTGTTCGTGGTCGGCGACGCCGACTTCATGCGCGCCCATGCGGCTGTGCTGCAGGGCCTGGCCAAGCTGGCCGAGGTGAAGGTGTTCGACGACGAAGCCAGCTGGTCCGCCGCCGCGCAGGCCGCGCCGGTGGCGGTGGTCGGCGAGGCCCGCCTGTGCCTGTTCATGGAAATCGACGTGGCGGCCGAGAAGGCCCGCCTGGGCAAGGAGATCGCCCGCCTGGAGGCGGAAATCGCCAAGGCCAACGGCAAGCTGTCCAACGAGGCTTTCGTGGCCAAGGCGCCACCAGCGGTCATCGACCAGGAGCGCAAGCGCCTGGCCGACTTCGGTGCCACCCTGGACAAGGTGCGGGAACAACTGGCCCGGCTGGATGCCTGAGCAGAGGCTGCAGCGCGGGCCCTTCGCGGGGCTTCAGCGCTGCAGCTGGACGAGCGAACTCCACTGCGACGGCGTGATGGCCTGCGGCTCTTCCTGGTCACGGAAGTCCAGGCTGTCCAACACCGAGAAGTCGCTGGTCCGCTCCTCGATACGCAATGCACTGGGCGTCAGCGTCTCATGGATGCGGTGCGCCACGTACCAGCTGGCGCGCAGCTTGGCTTCGCGGGTGTGCGAGCCCAGCCGTGGCGTCAGGTGCAGGTTGGGCACACCGTAGAGTGGTGTGCCCTCGGCGGCAAACCGCGGGTTGGCGCCGTCCAGCAGGCAGGCGTCGATACGGCCGTCGGTCAGGGCCAGGGCCAGGGCTTCCGGTTCGAACAGCGAGCTGCGGCTGACGCCGACCCACAGTTGGCCGGGCTTGCAGTGGTTGAGCAAGCGCTCGCTGATCCACCCCTTGAAGCGGGAGGCATAGACCATTTGAAGCGAAATGGCGTCTGAGCGCGACAGCAGCTCCTGCACCGTCACCGGCTCCACGCCCAGCTTCTTCCACAGGGGCGCGGCATGGTGCACCGCCGGGTCGTAACCCAGCAAGCGAACCCCCAGGGCGCGCAGCATGGGCGCCAGCGTGTGGGCCACCGGCGCCAGGCCCAGCAGGCCCACGGTGCTGCCGTGCAATTCACGGCCCATGCGCACCTGCGACAGCTTGCGCCCCAGCAGCGCGCTGACCATGCCGCGACGGTACAGCATGAGCAGCCCATACAGCAGGTACTCGGCATTCGAACGCACCGTGGCGGCACGCGCCTGCACCACCCGCACCTGCCGCCGGGCACAGGCATCCAGATCGGTGTTGTCGCTGGACACCTGCATGCGTGCCACGACCTGCAGCTTGGGCGAAAAGTCGAGAAACTCCTGAGACACCACCACATGCGGTGGCAACACGAGTGCCCGCGTCTTGTAGGTGTTCTTGCGCAGCTCGATCGGGTCGTCCCCCAGTTCGGGACGGTAGCTCACCTCATGCCGCTCCTGCAGCCAGACCAGTGCCTCCGGCACCAGCGGGTCGATGAGCAGGACTTCCATGGGCGCTGGACCGACCCGGCGACTCAGCGGCGCTTGAGGAAGGTGATGTGCTCGTCGCCCACCGTCTGCTGATCCAGCAGCTCGTTGCCGGTCTGCTTGGCGAACGCCTGGAAGTCGCGCACCGAACCCGCGTCGGTGGCGATGACTTTCAGTGTCTGGCCGCTGAGCATGTCGGCCAGGGCCTTCTTGGCCTTGAGTATGGGCAAGGGGCAGTTCAGGCCCCGGGCGTCGAGTTCTTTGTCGGCATTCATGGTCGCGTCCTGTAACCTGTTGATTTTAAGCGGTCGTCCAGCCATGGTGCCAGACGGACCGCCGGAGGGCGGGCATCACGCGGCGGGCGGCTCCATGAAACGCGGCTCCACCCCGCGCGAGCGCAACCAGTCGGCCAGCGCCAGTCCGGTACCGGCAGGCCAGCAGCGCACCTGCTGCGGCTCCAGCAGCTTGTATTCGGCCAGCTCGGCCGACAGGGTCACGGTGCCACGCGCCTGCGCATGGTAGGTGATGAGCACCTGGTTCATGCGCTGGAAGTCATGCACCCCCACCAGGCTCAGGGCATCAATGGACAGGCCGGTTTCCTCGGCCACCTCGCGGCATATGCCTTCCTCGGGCGATTCGCCCGCCTCCATGAAGCCGGTGATCAGGCCGAACATCCGCCCTGGCCAGGCGGCGTTGCGCGCCAGCAGCACCCGGCCGTCCAGCTCGACAATCGCCGCCAGCACCGGTGTCGGGTTGTTCCAGTGGGTGAAACCGCAGGCAGCGCAGCGCAGACGCTCCTTCCAGCCTCCGTCCTCATGCGCCCCGGCCAGCGCCAGGGGTGCGGCACAGCAGGGGCAGAAACGGTAGGTTTCGACCAAGCGACCCCCTCAGGCGGGGAACACGCCGGTGGACAGGTAACGGTCTCCACGGTCACACACCACAAAGGCAATGGTGGCACCCTGGACCGTGGCCGCCACCTGCTGGGCGACCCAGCAGGCTCCGGCAGCCGAGATGCCGGCAAAAATGCCCTCCTCACGCGCCAACCGGCGGCACATGTCCTCGGCGTCGGCCTGGCTCACATAAATCAGCTCATCAACCGCTGAGGGGTCGTAGATCTTGGGCAGGTACTCCTGCGGCCATTTGCGGATCCCGGGAATGCGAGAGCCCTCGCTGGGCTGGGCCCCGATGATGCGGATGGCCGGGTTCTTTTCCTTCAGGAAACGGGACACGCCGGTGATGGTGCCGGTGGTCCCCATGGCACTGACGAAATGGGTGATGCGACCTGCGGTCTGCTCCCACAGCTCGGGCCCGGTGGTTTCATAGTGGATGCGCGGGTTGTCGGCATTGGCAAACTGGTCCAGCACCTTGCCCTTGCCTTCCTTTTCCATTTTGTCGGCCAGGTCGCGCGCCGACTCCATGCCACCGCTCTTGGGCGTGAGGATCAGCTCGGCCCCGAAGGCCTTCATGGTCTGGGCCCGTTCAATGGACAGGTCCTCGGGCATGATCAAGACCATGCGGTAGCCCTTGATGGCTGCCGCCATGGCCAACGCAATCCCGGTGTTGCCCGAGGTGGCCTCAATGAGGGTGTCGCCAGGACGGATATCGCCACGCTCCTCGGCCCGACGGATCATGGAGACGGCCGGCCTGTCCTTGACCGAACCCGCCGGGTTGTTGCCTTCCAGCTTGCCCAGAATCACGTTGCCGCGCGCCGCGTTGTCGGCCGCACCGATGCGCTGCAGGGCCACCAGCGGCGTGTGTCCGATGGCGTCTTCGATGGTGGGGTAGTTCATGGCATGCACTGTGCCATAATTTCCGGCTCAACGTCCCCATTCGGCCGGAGTGGCGAAATCGGTAGACGCAGGGGATTCAAAATCCCCCGCCGCAAGGTGTGCCGGTTCGAGTCCGGCCTCCGGCACCAGATCAGGGCCGTGCAGTCCATGCTGCACGGCCCTTGTCTTTGGCCTGCCACCGGCGTGACCCGATGGCGCCTGGGTGCCCGGGCCTTTGTCCTCCGCAAGCCAGGCACGGGCGACATCCTGAGAGAATCCCGGGTTGGCCAGACCTGTACCTCCCTGTTGACCATGATCCTGCCTTCGCTTGCCATACTCGCCGGACTGGCCTTGCTGGTCTGGAGCGCCGACCGCTTCGTCGACGGTGCATCGGCCACCGCCACGCACTTTTCCGTGCCACCGCTGCTGGTGGGCATGGTCATCGTCGGTTTCGGCACGTCGGCGCCCGAACTGGTGGTCTCGACCAATGCCGCGCTGCAAGGCAACCCGGGGCTGGCACTGGGCAACGGCTGGGGGTCGAACATCGCCAACATCGCGCTCATCCTGGGCGTCACAGCGCTGGTCAACCCGATCACCGTGCACTCGCTGATCCTGCGCAAGGAACTGCCCATCCTGATGGCCGTCACCCTGCTGACCGGCTACCTGGCCTGGGACCAGGCCTTGCTGCGCACGGACGGTGCAATCCTGCTGACGGTCTTCGCGGTACTGATGACCTGGTCGGTGGTGACCGGTCTGCGCAGCGGACCTGACGCGCTGGGCGACGAAACAGCGACCGAACTGCAGGCCCATGCCATGCCGATCGGCAAGGCCCTGATGTGGCTGGCGCTGGGCCTGGTGGTGTTGATCCTCAGCTCGCGCCTGCTGGTCTGGGGGGCTGTTTCGGTGGCCCAGTCCCTGGGCGTCAGCGACCTTGTGATCGGTCTGACCGTGGTGGCGGTCGGCACCTCGCTGCCGGAACTGGCCTCCTGCGTCGCTGCGGCGCGCAAAGGTGAACACGATCTGGCCCTGGGCAACGTGCTGGGATCCAACCTGTTCAACACCCTCGCGGTCGTGGGGGTCGCAGCCGCGATCTCGCCCACCCAGGTGCCGGCCGAGGCCATCCATCGTGACCTGCTGGTGATGGGCGGGCTGACCGCGGCCCTGTTCGTCATGGGCTGGGGCTGGCGCGGGCGCATGGGCCGCATCAACCGTTTCGAGGCGTCGGTGTTGCTGCTGGTGTATGTCGGCTATACCGTGGTGCTGCTGCGAAGCCTGGCTCAGCCCGCCTGAGCGGACAGCCCCTCGCGCACCGTCGGGTAGCGCAACTTCAGCCCCAGCTCCTGCTTCATGCGCCGGTTGTGCAGGCGGCGGGACTCACCCATGAAACTCAGCAGCATGGCGGGCAGCTGCGCGGTGGCCTGATCCCGGCTCAGGCGGGGCGGACGCGGCAGTCCGTAGAGGTCGGCCGCCAGGTCGACGTAGTCGCCCATGCGCATGTCGCTGTCGTCCACCACGTTGACGGTACGTTGCGGTCGGGCTCGCCACAGTGCCAGGGCACAGGCCCGTGCCAGGTCATCGGCATGGATGTGGTTGGTGTAGACGTCGTCTTCGCTGCGCAACACGGGGGTGCCGCGCAGCAATCGCTGGCGCGGTGTCCCGCCGTCCCGGTCGGGCGCGTAGATGCCCGGAATGCGCAGGGCCATGGTCCGCGTGCCGCTGCTGCGTCCAAAGGCCCGCACCCACCCCTCGGCATCGACGCGCCGCCAGGCGCGGGCGGTCGCGGGCCGCACCGGTGACGCCTCGCTGACCCAGGCTCCCTGCCGGTCACCATAGACGCCGCTGGTCGACCCGTAGACCAGGGTGGCAGGCGGACGGCGCCTGGCGAGCGCACGCAACAGCCCCCGCGTTCGAGGGTCATCGCGACCTTCGGCGTGATCGTGGGTCGGCGGCGGTGCCAGATGGATGACGCGAGTGGCCAGCCCGGCCAGCCGCTGCAGGGTGCCCGCCTGGTCCAGGTTGCCCGCCAACGGCGTCATGCCGGCCTGGCGCAACGCGGGCGCCCGGTCGGGACTGGAAGTCAGCGCCAGCAGGCGGACCCGGCGTCCGGCGCCCAGCGCCTTCGCCGCGCGCAAGCCCACATCGCCGCAACCGACGATCAGCACACGCTCGCGGCGAAAACGTGCGGGCAAAGCACCAAGCAGACTCATGGATGAGGTTTTTGCGACAATCTCGGATCCGCGCCGGACCGCTGTCCGGGCAGCCCGGCGACCCCAGCTGGTCGGCCGGCATCCTCCACTGTAACGATTTCCCCCATGAGCCACTCCATCACCGTCGAACCCAGCGGACGCAGCTTCCATGCAGAACCCGGCGAAACCCTGTTGGCCGCCGGCATACGCCAGGGCATCGGACTTCCCTATGGTTGCAAGGACGGTGCCTGCGGTTCGTGCAAATGCCGCAAACTCTCCGGCGAAGTCGTGCACGGACCCCACCAGTCCAAGGCCTTGTCGGCCGACGAGGAGGCCGCCGGTTTCGTGCTGACCTGCTGCGGCGTGGCCCAGAGCGACGTGGTGCTCGAGTCGCGCCAGGTGACCGAGGCCGGCGCCTTCCCCATCAAGAAGATGCCGGTACGGGTCAGCGCACTCGAACGCGCATCGCACGACGTCATCGTGATGGGCCTGCAGCTGCCGGCAGCCGACACCTTCCAGTACCACGCCGGCCAGTACGTGGAATTCCTGCTTCGCGACGGCGACCGCCGCAGCTACTCCATGGCCAACGCACCGCACACCCAGGCGGCCGGTCCTCACATCGAACTGCACCTGCGTCACATGCCGGGCGGCAAGTTCACCGACCATGTGTTCGGCCAGATGAAAGAAAAGGAAATCCTGCGCATCGAGGGGCCTTACGGCAGTTTCTTCCTGCGCGAGGACAGCAACAAGCCGATCGTCTTTCTGGCCTCAGGCACCGGCTTTGCCCCCATCAAGGCCATCATCGAACACATGCGGTTCAAAGGCATGGAGCGGCCTGCCACCCTGTACTGGGGCGGCCGCCGACCTGCCGACCTGTACCAGGATGCCTGGATCCGCGAGCAGCTGGCCCACATGCCACATCTGCAGTACGTGCCCGTCATTTCGGACGCCCTGCCCGAAGACGCCTGGACCGGGCGTACCGGCTTCGTGCACCAGGCCGTGCTGCAGGACTTCCCGGACCTGTCCGGCCATGAGGTGTACGCCTGTGGTGCGCCCATCGTCGTCGAATCGGCACGGAGGGACTACGTGGCCCAGGCCGGCCTGCCGGAAGAAGCTTTCTACGCCGATTCGTTCACCAGCGCAGCGGACAAGCAGTAAGACCCCCCTGCGCCGCGGCGCGGCTTTCCCCCTGGGAGGGGGGACACCATCTGTGGCCCGGCGAAGCCGGTTCCACAGTGGTTGCTGGCTGGAGACACGACCGGCCTGTCGCGCAGGTGTCGTTTGCGTGGATTCCCCGATGGTGCCCGGGCGGCATGGGCAGCACACTGGACCTCTGTTCGTTCTGCTGTTCCGGAGCCCTTCGCATGATCCCTCGCCGACACCTCCTGGCCCTGGCGGCCGCCGCTTCCTTGTTCACCCTGCCCGCGTGGGCCCAGTCCACCCCGGTGCGCATCATCGTGCCATTCAATGCCGGTGGCCCGATCGACACCACGGCCCGGGTGCTGGCCGAAGCGGTCAAGGACAGCCTGGGCACGGTCATCATTGAAAACCGCGCTGGTGCCGGTGGCAACATCGGCGTTGGCGCAGCGGCCCGCTCGGCTCCCGATGGCATGACGCTGGGCATTGCCACCACCGCCTCGCACGGCATCAACCCCTGGCTGTTCAAGCAGTTGCCCTACGACCCGGCCAAGGACTTCACGCCAGTCACCCAGATGCTGCGCGTGCCCAACGTGCTGGTGATCAATGCCGAGACGGCACAACGCCTGCGCATCAACAGCGTGGCCGACCTGATTGCGTACGCCAAGGCCAACCCGGGACGCCTGAACTACGGCTCCGGTGGCAACGGCAGCGCGGGTCACCTGGCCGGCGAGCTGTTCAAGAACCAGGCCGGCATCTTCGCGGTGCACATTCCCTACAACGGCGGTGCGCCGGCACAGGCGGCCCTGCTGGGTGGCCAGGTCGATTTCAATTTCGACAACCTGGCCACCGCGGCCGGCAACATCCGCTCGGGTCGTCTCAAGGCCCTGGCAGTGACCACCGCCCAGCGCACGCAGGTGATGCCCGATGTGCCCACGGTGGCTGAAACCCTGCCCGGTTTCGAGATCGACACCTGGTGGGGACTGGTGGTGCCGGCCGGCACACCAGCCGAGCGGGTCACCCAGCTCAACGCCGCCTTCACTCAGGCCCTGAACTCCCCGGCGGTGCGCGAGCGTTTCGCCACCCTGATGGCCGAGCCGGCACCGAGCACGCCGCAGGCCTTCGGCGACTTCATGAACCGCGAGCGCGCCAAGTACGAGCGCATGGTCAAGCTCAGCGGCGCCAAGGTCGACTGAGCCGATCCGGAGAGACGATCATGCAGGAAGCCACCCGGCCGGCCATGGTCTCGACCATGATGGCGCAACCCCTGTCGCTCAACCACTTGCTGGAGCGGGCCGGTCAGCTGTTCCCGACGAGCGAGATCGTCAGCCGCCTGCCCGACAAGAGCTACCGTGTCCATCGTTTTGGCGAGTTCCACGACCGCACGCGGCGCCTGGCCCAGGCCCTGCTGGACCTGGGCATCCGGCGCGGCGACCGCGTGGCCACGCTGTGCTGGAACCACCACGTTCACCTGGAGTGCTACTTCGGCATCCCGGCGGCCGGGGCGGTGATGCACACCCTGAACCTGCGCCTGGCGCCCGACGAGATCGGCTGGATCGCGGCCGACGCGCAGGACAGGGTGCTGGTGGTGGACGACATCCTGCTGCCGCTCTACCGTCAGTTTGCCCACCTGCACCGCTTCGAAA
>SBFU01000394.1 GCA_006227785.1 Burkholderiales bacterium | reverse complement strand
CTGCACGCCGGCGCCTTCCAGCTCGGCCTCACCACCCGCCCCGACCAGGCCGACCAGGCCTTGGCCGTGGCGCGCGACGTGGTGGCCAGGTTCGTGGCCAGCGGGCCGACCGAGGCCGAACTGCGGGCGGCCAAGGACAACCTGGTCAACGGCTTCGGCCTGCGTCTGGACAGCAACCGAAAGCTGCTCGACAACGTGGCCAACATCGCCTGGAACGGATTGCCGCTGGACTACCTGGACCACTGGACCGACCGGGTGCAAGCGGTCACGGTGGAGGACATCCGTCGTGCCTTCGGGCGCGTGCTGCAGCCCGAGCGCATGGTGACGGTGGTGGTCGGTGCGCGTTGACGGCAGCGGTTAAGCTTGGCGCATGAAGCCCGTTGCACGCAGCCGCACCTCCGCCACCGGACAGGCCCCCCATGAGGTGCGCATCATCGGCGGGCGCTTCAAGCGATCGCGCCTGCCGGTGGCTGACCGCCCAGGGCTGCGACCCACGCCCTCCAGGGTGCGCGAGACACTGTTCAACTGGCTCGGTCAGGACCTGACCGGCTGGCGCTGCTTCGACGCCTTTGCCGGCACCGGAGCCCTGGGTTTCGAGGCCGCCTCCCGCGGCGCCGCACAGGTCTGGCTGGTCGAGCAGGACCCGGCGCTGGTGGCTGCCCTGCAATCGGTGCGACAGCGCCTGCAGGCCGAGGCGGTCGAGGTCCTGCGGGGGGATGGCGTGGCATGGCTGCAGCAGCGACAGGCCCTGGACCTGGTGTTTCTCGACCCGCCCTTCGCCGAAGGTCGGAACGAGGCACTGTTTTCGACCGCCTTGCGTGCCGCCGCCCATGCGCTTGGGGACCATGGCCTCGTCTACCTCGAATCGCCACGCCCATGGTCAGCCGACGAGCTGCTCCCACTGGGTCTGCAGCCCTGGCGGCAGGACCGTGCCGGCGCGGTGTCCTTTGCGCTGTTGCGGGCTCTGTCGGCAACCTGATCGCCTCCGCGTGCCGGCTGCCCGATAATCGGGGCATGTCGCTTGCGCCTTCCCCTGCCCGCGTTGCCGTCTACAGCGGCACTTTCGACCCACTCACGCTGGGTCACGAGGACGTGGTCCGCCGCGCGGCTGCGCTGTTTGATGAGCTGATCATCGCGGTGGCCATGGCACACCACAAGAAGACCCGATTCTCATTGCACGAACGTCTGGACATGGCCAGCGAGTTTGCGGCCGGTCTGCATGGCGCCCGGGTACGGGTGTTGCCGTTCGAAGGCCTGATGATGGATTTCTGCCGGGAGCAAGCTGCCCATGCGGTGGTGCGTGGCATCCGCAACATGGCCGACTTCGACTATGAGGTGCAGATGGCGGCCATGAACCGCAAGCTGAACCCGGGCGTGGAGACGGTGTTTCTGCTGCCCCAGGCCGATCTGCAGTGCATCTCGAGCACCCTGGTACGCGAAATCGCCACGCTGGGTGGCGACGTGTCGCAAATGGTCAGCCCCGAAGTGGCGGCCCGTCTGTTGCCGCCGGCGCTGCAGGCCTGAACAGGGAGCGCAGCTATGGCCCTGATGATCACTGCCGAGTGCATCAACTGCGATGTCTGTGAGCCTGAGTGCCCGAACCAGGCGATTTCGATGGGCGAGGAGTTCTACCAGATCGACCCGAACCGCTGCACCGAATGCGTGGGCCATTTTGACGAGCCGCAGTGTGTGCAGGTCTGCCCTGTCGAGTGCATTCCGGTCGATCCTGCCCGTGTCGAGAGCCACGAGACCTTGTGGCAGAGGTACCAGCGCCTTCAGCAGGCGGGTCAGTCGCTGGCGTCGGCCGGGCCGGCGGCGTCGCCACCCGCTGCGGGTTGAGGCTCTCCCCCAGGCAGCCGTGGCGGCTTGGGCCGGGGCGGCTTGCTGGTGTGGATCAGGGCGGTCGCCTTGTCCATCTCACCTGCGATCAGCTGAGGCAGCGCCTTCAAGCCGCGGTCCATGGCCTGGAGGATGGCGATGCGGTCGTCCGGTGAGGGCTTCTTGAGCACCCAGTTGGCCACCTCGTTGCGGTTGCCCGGGTGCCCGATGCCGATGCGCAGCCGCCAGTAGTCCGGGCTGCCCAGCTGGGCATGGATGTCGCGCAGCCCGTTGTGGCCGGCATGACCGCCACCTTTCTTGAGTTTGGCCTCACCCGGTGGCAGATCCAGCTCGTCGTGCACCACCAGCACCTCTTCCGGGGCGATCTTGTAGAAACGCGCCAACGACGCCACGGCCTGGCCTGAGCGGTTCATGAAGGTTTGCGGTTCGACCAGCCACACGCTCTGCCCTCGCACATTGGCCCGCGCCACCTTGCCAAAATGTCCGCGCTCCATCTGCAGCGTGGCGCCGAGCAGTCGGGCAGCCTCGTCCACCCACCAGAATCCGGCGTTGTGGCGCGTCTGTTCGTAGTCGGGGCCCGGGTTGCCCAGGCCAGCTATCAGTCGGATCATGAAAGGGGATTATCGGGCGGGTGGAAGGGTGCGCCATGAAAAAAGGCCCGTCATGGCGGGCCTTCGGCTTCTCGAAGCGGGTTCCAGCGCAGGGCCGACCCAAGCTGGGACGCGCCCCCTTGGGGGGCAGCGACCCGCGAAGCGGTGGAGCGTGGGGGCTCTGTTTACTTCTTTTTCTTGCCCTTCTTGTCGTCGGCAGCGGCGGCCACCGGGGCGGCAATCACTTCCTCGACCGGCTCGACCACGGTGGCGATCGTCAGGTCCTTGCGACCGTGGGTCACCAGCTTGACGCCCTTGGGCAGCTTCAGGTCGCCGGTGTGGATGGTGGCGCCTTTCTCGACGGCGCTCAGGTCCACGGAGATGTGCTCGGGCAGCTGGGTGGCCAGGCACTCGATCTCGATCTCGGTCATGATGTGGTTGACCAGGCACTTGTCGACCTTGACGGCTGGCGAGTTCTCAGCGCCTTCGAAGTGCAGCGGCACTTTCTTGCGCAGGCGGGTTTTCTCGTCCACACGCTGGAAGTCCACGTGCAGGACCTGGGGCTTGTAGGGGTGGTACTGCACATCGCGCAGCAGCACTTTCTCGACCTTGCCGGCCAGCTCCATGTCCAGGATGGACGAGTGGAAAGCTTCCTTCTTCAGGGCGTGCCACAGGGCGTTGTGGTCCAGCTCGATGGTGGCCGGGGCGGTCTCACCACCAAAAACGATACCGGGCGCGCGACCGGTGTTGCGCAGACGGCGGCTCGCACCCGTTCCCTGCTTGGCGCGCTCAAAAGCGACGAATTGCATGACTGACTCCA
>SBFU01000235.1 GCA_006227785.1 Burkholderiales bacterium | reverse complement strand
TCGTCGGTGACGAAGACCTCGCCGTGCTGGAAGGGCGACATGGTGCCCGGATCCACGTTGATGTACGGGTCGAGCTTGATGAGGGTGACTTTGAGGCCGCGCGATTCGAGGATGGCGGCGAGCGATGCCGATGCGATTCCCTTGCCCAGGGAAGACACCACACCGCCGGTGACGAACACGAATTTGGTCATGACTCGGGCGAGCCGGGTGCTCGCAGGAGGTGGAAATGAGGATTATAGGCGGCGGCATACCGGCGGCCCGGCGGCCCTGCACCAGCCTGTCGAGGCGTTGACCCTCTGTTACATTGCGCCCATGATGGATCTGGACGGCAAGCACATCGTTCTCGGGCTCTCGGGTGGCATCGCTTGTTACAAGGCGGCGGAGTTCTGCCGCGCCCTGGTCAAGGCGGGTGCCACCGTGCAAGTGGTGATGACCGAGGCCGCTGCTCAGTTCATCACGCCGGTGACGATGCAGGCGCTGTCGGGCCGGCCGGTCTTCACCTCGCAGTGGGATGCCCGAACCGCCGGGGGCGCCGACAACAACATGCCGCACATCAACCTGAGCCGGGAGGCGGACGCCATCGTGGTCGCCCCGGCCAGTGCCGATTTCATGGCCAAGCTGTTGCATGGCCGGGCCGACGACCTGCTCAGCCTGATGTGCCTGGCACGGCCCTTGGAGACGGTGCCGCTGGTGCTGGCGCCGGCCATGAACCGGGAGATGTGGGCCCACCCCGCCACCCAGCGCAATGTGGAGCAATTGCGCAGCGACGGCGCCACCGTGCTGGACGTGGGTTCGGGAGACCAGGCCTGTGGCGAAACCGGCGACGGGCGCATGCTCGAGCCGGATGAGCTGCTGTACGAGCTGACGCGCTTTTTCACGCCCAAGGTGCTGGCTGGTCAGCATGTGCTGGTCAGTGCGGGGCCGACGTTCGAAGCCATTGACCCGGTGCGTGGCCTGACCAACCTGTCCAGCGGCAAGATGGGTTTTGCCATTGCCCGGGCGGCCCATGAGGCCGGTGCCCAGGTGACCCTGGTGGCCGGCCCGGTGGCCTTGCCCACCCCGCGCGGCGTGGGGCGCATCAACGTGAAGTCGGCGCTGAACATGCAGAAGACGCTGAACCTGCTGGCGCAGAGCTGCAGCGTGTTCGTATCGGCGGCGGCGGTGGCCGACTGGCGGCCGGCCAGCGAGGCAACGCAGAAGATCAAGAAGGACGGCAGCGGTGACGTGCCAACACTGTCGTTCATCGAGAACCCGGACATCCTGGCCGGTATCGCGGCCAGTGCCCGGGCCCAGAGCGGGGCGCTCTTTTGTGTGGGCTTTGCAGCCGAAAGTCATGACCTGGCTCAGCACGCACAGGCCAAGCGGGTGCGCAAGGGCGTGCCGCTGCTGGTCGGCAACATTGGCCCTGACACCTTCGGTCAGGACGACAATGCCCTGCTGCTGGTTGATGAGCAAGGCACCACCGAGCTGCCGCGCGCGAGCAAGCTCGCGTTGGCGCGGCAGCTGGTGCAAGAGATAGCCCGGCGCCTGCCCTCAGCCCCAGCCTGATGGTTTGAGAGACACCTGCGTGCGGCCGCTTGTTGCATGGCGGGGTCGGCGGTATGATTTATCGAATAAGCAATTGCTTATTTGTGGATTGAAGCCGAGGAGACCGCCATGAGCATCCAAGCCGACAACCAGAGCCGTCAGGCGGCCGATGGACCGTGTCCCGGCCGCCGCCAGTGGTTGCGCGCGGCGACCGGACTGGGGCTGGGTGCGGCCTCGCTGGCGATGGTCCCCGAGGTGCGCCTGTTTGCACAGCAACTGCAGGAGTTCATTGCCGGACCGCCGGTGCCTGACATCAAGCCCGAGCAATTGTCCAGGCACGTCTGGATGGTCTATGCCAAGGACGGTTTTCCGACCCAGGAAAACCAGGGCATGATGGCCAATGTGCTGTTCGTGGTGACGGCCAAAGGTGTGGTTGTCATGGACAGCGGCGGGTCACTGCAGATTGGCGAGATGGCCATCCGCATGATCCGCACCGTCACCGACAAGCCCGTCATCGCGGTGTTCAACAGCCACTACCACGGCGACCATTGGCTGGGCAACCACGCTTTTGCCAATGCCTACGGCAAGGACCTGCCCATCTATGCCCTGGCACACACGATGGAGCAGATCAAGGGCCATGAGGGCAACCTCTGGCGCAGCCTGATGGAACGCTGGACCAACCAGGCCACCATGGGCACCCAGGTGGTGGCGCCCAACCAGGCCGTGCAGCACGGCCAGGTGTTCGACTACGGTGATGTGCAGATCCGCCTGCACCACTACGGCAAGGCCCACACGCCGTCGGATCTGTGTCTGGAAGTGGTGCAGGACCGTCTCACCTATGTGGGCGACGTGGCCATGGAGAACCGCATTGCCAACATGGACGACGGCTCCTACCCGGGCACCTTCAGGTACTACGACGAACTGAAGAAGGCGGCCGGTGACCAGGAATGGGTGCCAGGGCACGGACGGGGCAGCAAGGGCCTGCTGGACAGCTACGGCAACTTCATGAAGGGCATCTGGGAGCCCTGTGTGCAGGCGGTCAAGGACGGTGTGCCGCTGGACGGCGCCAAGGCCCTGGTGCTCAAGGACCCGCGCGTGGCCAGCCGTGCCGCCAACATGGCCGGCTTTGAGAGCAACATTGGCAAGTACACCAGCCTGGCGTACCTTGAAGCGGAGAAGGAGGCGTTCTGAGGATGTCGCATAAGTGACACTTTATTTTGCAGGGGCGCATCTCCAAGGTTGGATTCTCACCTTTGTGTGTAGTTTTTCTGTTCAAGTCCGCAACCCAATTGCTTGACTTCCAAGCGGATCTATTTGGTTAAGCATAAGTCGGGCCAGAGAAGTGCCCTTGGCAATCGTGGAAGTCGTGTAGTCTGCCGGGGTCCGAAGGGTATGGTTGCGACAAGTTGTCGCAATCGATGACTTCTTGTCCAGAGCAGGCCCCGTGCCCACGTATTACGCAAAGCTCATAAGGAATTGCCCGGTCCATGGCGGCGAACGGGCTGGCCACAATCTCCTCAGCTCTGCCGTGTAGCAGGCATCCACGATGACGGGCTGCAAGGCCCGCAGGAGAGACGAGTCATGGACATGAACCGGAGGCATTTCTTCCGGGTCAGCGGTGCGGGACTGGCGGCATCGAGTCTGGTGGCCTTGGGCTTTTCGCCCACGGCGGCACTGGCCGAGACACGCAGTTTCAAGCTGGCCCGGACGACCGAAACCCGAAGCA
>SBFU01000203.1 GCA_006227785.1 Burkholderiales bacterium | reverse complement strand
CTCCGCGCCGGGCAAGGGATTGACAGCGGCGGACGCACCATCGACCGCGCGAGGCGCGCCCAAACGCTCTTCCACCGGTGCCGGACCGTTCACCCGCCGGGTCGAGCAACCCGCGGTCAGTGCCACGGCCAGGGCCAGACCAAGCCAGGCAGCACCACGCCAGTTGCCCCGTACCGGATTCCCGAAGGGGATGCCCCCCTGGAGAACACACATATTCATGAGAAGTCCTACCTGTGTTGAATGAGCCGACGATTCAGACCGCCGGCTCCAATGAATGCAACGCGATCCTCCCTGAAGAGGACTGCTTTCAAGCCGTACCCGATTTTAGAGGGACAAAGTTGACCACATCGAGGGTTCTGCTCACCAGCCCCTGCGGTGTGCGGTCGACCACCACCAGATGCTGCTGTCCGTTGGCCGAGCGGGCTGGCGCCACCAGTCGCCCCCCCATCGCCAGTTGATCCAGCCAGGGCTGCGGAAGCGACTCGCCACCCGCGGCGGCAATGATCCCGGCATACGGCGCACCGCGCTCAAAGCCCTGCATGCCATCGCCAAACAACAGGTGAACATTCGACAACCGAAACCACCGAAGGTTCTCACGGGCCTTTTCGTGCAGCCCGCGCAGCCGCTCCATGCTGTAGACCTCGCGTGACAGATGGCTCAGCACTGCAGCCTGGTAACCACATCCGGTGCCCACCTCCAGCACCCGCCCCTGCGTGCCGTCCCGGCCTTCGAACAGGAGTTCTGCCATGCGGGCCACCACACTGGGCTTGGAAATGGTCTGCCCGAGTCCGATCGGCAGGCTGGTGTCCTCGTAGGCCTGACTGACCAGGGCAGAATCGACAAAGCGGTGCCGCTCGACCTTGAGCATGGCCGCCACCACCCCTGCATGGGCCAGTCCCTGGGCCTGCAGCCGCCGCACCATGGCGGCACGGAAGGCGGTCGAATCCAGCCCAGCGCCCGCGGCCGGGCCAGGCGCCTCCCGTTGCGACTGCCGGGCACCTGAGGGTCTGTTGCGATCCACCTGAGGTCCGGCACCAGGGGCCGAAGAACGTATCGCCGGCGCCGCCGAAACCGGTGTCGTACCAGGAAGCCGGGCCGGGAAAGCCGGCCGGGCCCGCGCAGGTTCCGGGCGGGCGCCCGTGGTGGATCCGGGCCCGACAGGCCCCCGCTTCACCCGACCTCCCTTTGGCCGACCGGTTCGTCCTGGCTCAGCCGGGCCGCCAGCGGTGCCCAATAGGGCAGCCGGTCGTGATCGGTCAGGTCCACCTGCAAAGGCGTGATGGTGGCGTAGCCCTCGGCCGTGGCATGGAAGTCGGTGCCATCGGCATCATCCCGGGCCGGCCCTGCAGCGCCTATCCAGTACATCGTTTCGCCGCGCGGGCTGACCTGGGTGATGACCGATTCGGCAACATGGCGACGGCCCAGTCGGGCGACTTTGAACCCGCGTATTTCGTCCAGCGGGCGGTTGGGCATGTTCACATTCAGCAGCCAGGGCTGCCCACGGTGGGCTGCCTCACCCACCGATGGCAGCAGGTGCGCCACCAGTTGCCTGGCCTTGGCGGCCGCCGCATCAAGATGGGCCCAACCCTTTTCGGTCTGCGAAAAGGCAATGGCCGGGATACCAAACAGATAGCCCTCCATGGCCGCTCCCACTGTGCCGGAATAAATGGTGTCGTCGCCCATGTTGGCGCCGTTGTTGATGCCGGACACCACCAGATCCGGGCGGTAACCCAGCAGGCCGGTCAGTGCGATGTGCACACAGTCGGCCGGGGTGCCGTTCACATAACGGAATCCGTTGGAAGCCCGGTGCACATACAGCGGCGAATGCAGGGTCAGGGCATTGGACTTGGCGCTGTTGTTGTGTTCGGGCGCCACCACCTCCACATCGGCCAGATCTTTCAGCGCGTCGTACAGCGCCACGATGCCGGGTGCCTGGAACCCGTCGTCGTTGCTGATGAGGATTTTCATGTCCGGATTCTATGCCCGCAGCCTGCACTCCACCGCCCGGAACCCCGAAGGGGCCCGGTCCCTTGGGCGACAAGCGGAAGGGACAACCCGGTGGGCTGTTCGGGTGGCGCTGCCTATCATGGCGACCGATTCGACCATTCAAGGAGATACCCATGCACGCCTGGCTGTGCGAGAACCCGGTGGGCGTTGATGCCCTGGTCTGGAAAGAGCTGCCCACCCCTGAACCTGGCAAAGGCGAAGTGCTGATCCGCATCGAGGCGGCCAGCCTGAATTTTCCGGATCTGCTCATTGTGCAGAACAAGTACCAGATGAAGCCACCGCTGCCGTTTGTGCCTGGCTCGGAATACGCGGGTGTGGTGGAAGCCGTCGGTGAAGGGGTCACGCACCTGCAACCCGGCCAGGCGGTGGCCTGCCTCAGTGGAACCGGCGGTTTCGGCACCCACACGCTGGCACCCGCAGCGCTGTGCATACCTCTGCCGGACGGCTTTCCGCCGGTCGATGCCGCCGCCTTCATCATGATCTACGCCACCTCATGGCACGCCCTGATGGACCGAGCAGCCCTCAAGGCGGGCGAGACGGTTCTGGTGCTGGGCGCCGCCGGCGGCGTGGGTACGGCTGCCATCCAGCTGGCCAAGGCGGCTGGTGCCCGGGTCATTGCGGCAGCCTCCAGTGACGACAAATGCGAGCTGTGCCGCCAGCAGGGGGCCGATGACACGATCAACTACAGCGTGCACACACCCGAACAGGGGCTGCGCGACGAAATCAAGCGATTGACCGAGGGCAAGGGCCCTGACGTCATCTACGACCCGGTGGGCGGGGCGTTTGCCGAGCCGGCCTTCCGTTCGATTGGCTGGCGTGGGCGATACCTGGTGGTGGGCTTTGCCAGTGGTCCCATTCCGAGCCTGCCCCTGAACCTGACCCTGCTCAAGGGCGCCAGCATCGTTGGCGTTTTCTGGGGCGACTTTGCCCGCCGCGAGCCCAAGGCCAACGCCCAGATGATGCAGACGCTGGCGGCGATGTATGCCAAGGGGCAGATCAAGCCGGTGGTCGACCAGACGCTGCCCATGGCCGACCTGAAGAAGGCCTACGCCATCATGGGTTCGCGCGCCGTCAAGGGCAAGCTGGTGATGGTCAACTGAGGCCGACAGCGCAACAAAAAGCCCGGCACGAGGCCGGGCTTTTTTCATTTCTGGGGTGGCTGATGGGGCTCGAACCCACGACAACAGGAATCACAATCCTGGACTCTACCAACTGAGCTACAGCCACCGCAAGCCTTGCATTATAGC
>SBFU01000430.1 GCA_006227785.1 Burkholderiales bacterium | reverse complement strand
TTCCATGTGAACTACTGGGACCACCTGGGCTGGAAGGACCGGCTGGCCACACCGGCCATCACCCAGCGCCAGCGCCTCTGGCAGGCCACGCTGCGGGCGCCTTATGTCTACACGCCCCAGGTCATCGTGAACGGCGCCGACGAGCGATCGTGGAGCCGCTATCGAGCGGACACGCTGCCGCGCCCGAGCGCTGCGGTGGTCCCCGGACTGCGGATCGAGCGGCAGGGCAACCGTTTGCTGGCCGAGGTGTCGGCCCTGCCGGACGGCCGGCGGCTTGCCGGCTACTGGGCCGTGCTGTCCGGGCAGATCCGCAGCGAGGTCACGCGCGGGGAGAACGCCGGCAGGACGCTGGTGCATGACCACGTGGTCCGTCTGTATGCCCCCGTGGCGCCCTGGCTGTCATCGCAGCCCAGACAACACACCCTGGACCTGGGGACCGACCCGGTGGTGGCCAACACCCGGGTGGCGTTTGTGGTGACGGCACAGGACGGACTGCGGCCCCTGCAGGCCGCGAGCCTGGCGTGCACCGCCCCGCTGCAGGGCGCGAAATCGCCCGGAGCCTGACCGACCTGCGATAATCCACCGGAATGGTTCACAGCCCGCTGACTGTTCGGTCGGCGGGCTTTTTTCTTGCGACGTGCTTTTCGCCACCGACAGCCCCATGACCGACGCCCTGCACACCTCCGCCCTGAAGTCCCTGCCGCTGCTGGCCCGCGGCAAGGTGCGCGACAACTATGCCGTGGGCGACGACCGCATCCTGATGGTCGCCTCCGACCGCATCAGTGCCTTCGACGTCATCATGGGGCAGCCCATTCCCGGCAAGGGTCGGCTGCTGACGCAGCTGTCCCTCTGGTGGTTCGACAGACTGGGTCCCAAGGGCCTGAACATCTGTCCCATCCACCTGACCGGCGATGCGCCTGAGAGCGTGGTCTCGCCCGACGAGGTACCGCAAATCGTGGGCCGCTCCATGCTGGTGCAGCGCCTCAAGCCGATTCCGGTCGAGGCCGTGGTGCGGGGTTACCTGGCCGGCAGTGGCTGGAAGGAATACCAGGACAGCCGCTCGGTCTGCGGTGTGCCCCTGCCCGAGGGCCTGCAGAACGCCTCCCGTCTGCCCGAGCCCATCTACACCCCGGCCGCCAAGGCCGCGGTGGGTGAACACGACGAGAACATCACCTACGAGCGCACCGTCGAGATGGTGGGCGCCGATATCGCGGCCCAGATCCGCGACAAGGCCCTGGCCCTGTACAAGGCCGCGGCCGAAATCGCCCTGGCCAAGGGCATCATCATTGCCGACACGAAGTTCGAATTCGGCCTCGACAAGAACGGCACCGTGGTGCTGATGGACGAGGTGCTGACGCCCGATTCCTCACGCTACTGGCCGGCCGACGCCTACGCGGTGGGCAGCAACCCGCCCAGCTACGACAAGCAGTTCCTGCGCGACTGGCTGGAGACCGCCAAGGTCAACGGCCAGCTCTGGGACAAGGCGCCGCCCGCGCCGCGCCTGCCGAAGGACGTGATCGAGAAGACCGCCGCCAAGTACCAGGAAGCGCTCACGCGTCTGCTGGGCTGAAACCGCCCGCCAGGGCCCCGCGCAGGTGCTCCACAAACGCCGTCACCGCGCGCGGCACATGGGCCGAATACGGCCGTATGGCGCAGATGCGGCTGGCGAACGAGCCCACCGGCTGCCAGTCCGGCAGCACCTGCACCAGCTTGCCCGCCTGCAGCGCCGCCTGGGCGCTGAAGTCCGGCAGCAGCGCAACGCCCAGGCCTGACAGGGCCGCGTCGCGCAGCGCCTCACTGTTGTTGGCCGCCAGTGGCCCGCCAATCTGCACCGTCACCCGTTCGTGCCCCTGTGGTGTCGGCCGCTCCAGCGTCCAGGCCGGGTCTTCCTGTGGCCGCGGGTAATGCAGGCAGGGGTGACCGGCGAGCTCCTGCGGGTGTTGTGGTGTTCCGTGGCGGCGCAGGTGGCTGCGGCTGGCCACCAGCAGGGAACGTGTTTCGCACAGCGTCCAGGCCACATGGGTGTCGGGCGGGTGGTCGGTGTGGCGAATGGCCAGATCAAAGCCCTCGGTGGCCAGCGAGGCGAGCCGGTCCGACAGGTTCAGCTCGATGCGCACCTGCGGGTGTTCGCGCAAGAAACCGGCCAGCCGCGGCACGATCTGCTGGCGCGCCAGCGCCACCGGCGCGGTCACGCGCAGCAGGCCTTGCGGGCGTTCGGCCAGGTCGCGCACCTGGGCAAAACCCTGGGCAATCTGGTCAAAGGCTGCTCGCGTCTGGTCCACCAGCCGTTGTCCGGCTTCGGTCAGGCGCACGCTGCGGGTGGTGCGCTGCACCAGTTCAATGCCGGCCAGTTTCTCCAGCTCCGACACGCGCTGGCTCATGGCCGCCTTGCTCACGCCCAGGCGCGCGGCGGCCGCGGTGTAGCTGCCCTGCTGGGCCAGCACGGTGAGCCAGTGCACATGGCCCCAGAGTTCAGGTTGGGTGTTGTTCTTCATGATGTGATTGTTCATCAGATCGAACAATCAATTCAAGACAGTGGCCTTGTGGTCAGGCCGCGTGCGGCATAGACTGCCCCGATCGACCATCCGGAGACCCTTCACCATGAACGCCCGCCAGCCTGCCATCACCGACATCACCCACTACATTGGCGGCTCGCGCCAGGCCGGCATCTCCAGCCGCCACCAGCCGGTCACCAACCCGGCCACCGGCGAGGTCACCGGCCGCGTGCTGCTGGCCAGTGCCGCCGACGTCAACGCCGCCGTCGCAGCAGCTGAAGCTGCCTTTCCAGCCTGGGCCGACACGCCACCCATTCGCCGCGCGCGCATCATGTTCAAGTTCCTGGAGCTGGTGAATCAGCACAAGGACGACCTGGCCCGCGCCATCACGGTCGAACATGGCAAAGTGTTCACCGACGCCCAGGGCGAGGTCTCGCGCGGCATCGACATCATCGAATTCGCCTGCGGCATTCCCCAGCTGCTCAAGGGCGACTTCACCGACCAGGTCTCCACCGGCATGGACAACTGGACGATCCGCCAGCCGCTGGGGGTGGTGGCCGGCATCACGCCCTTCAACTTTCCGGTCATGGTGCCCATGTGGATGTTCCCGCTGGCCATCGCCTCGGGCAACACCTTCGTGCTCAAGCCCAGTCCGATCGACCCCACGCCCAGCCTGCTGATTGCCGACCTGCTGAAGCAGGCCGGTCTGCCCGACGGTGTGTTCAACGTGGTGCAGGGCGACAAGGAAGCCGTGGACGCG
>SBFU01000175.1 GCA_006227785.1 Burkholderiales bacterium | reverse complement strand
GCTGCTGGACGGCGCGCGCATCGACATCGAAGAACCGCCCGGCCAGGCCTGGTGCATGGGCTGCGCACAGACCGTGGCCATTGCCCAGCGAGGTGAGGCCTGCCCGGTGTGTGGCGGCTACCAGCTTCAACCCACGGGCGGCATGGAATTGCGCGTGGTTGACATGAGGGTGTCCGATGATTGAAGCCATCTTGAAGGAGACAGACCATGTGTGTCGTGTGCGGATGCAGTGACAACAGCCCGGCCCATGCCCGGCATGTGCAACAGAACGCCGGCGGCGAGCCCGGCGTGATCACGGTGAACCCGGCCAATGGCGACCTGCACTTCGGCGCCGGTGCGGCCCGGGTGTCGGTGCCGGGCATGAGCCAGGCGCGTGCCATCAAGCTGGAGACCGACATCCTGGGCGCCAACAACCGCGTGGCGCAGCAAAACCGCGCACACTTCGAATCACACGGGGTGACCGCGCTGAACTTCGTGTCCAGCCCGGGTTCGGGCAAGACCACACTGCTGTGCGCCACCATCGAAGCGTTGAAGCAGCGCCAGCCGAACCTGCAGGTGGCCGTGATCGAAGGTGACCAGCAGACCAGTTTCGACGCCGACCGCATCCGCGCCACCGGCGCGCCCGCGATCCAGGTCAACACCGGCAATGGTTGCCACCTGGACGCACCCATGGTGGCCGAGGCGTTTGCGCAGCTGCACAGCCACGGGCACTCGCACGACCATGGGCATGACCACCACGACCACGATCACGGGCATCACCACCACGGGGACGACCACAGCCTGCTGTTCATCGAGAACGTCGGCAACCTGGTCTGCCCCGCCGTGTGGGACCTGGGCGAAGCCGCCAAGGTCGCCATCCTCTCGGTGACCGAGGGCGAGGACAAGCCGCTGAAGTACCCCGACATGTTCGCGGCCTCGCAGCTGATGATCCTGAACAAGACCGACCTGCTGCCGCATGTGAGGTTCGATGTGGCGCGCTGCATAGCCCTGGCGCGGCGGGTGAACCCGGCGATCGAGGTGATCCAGCTCTCGGCCACCACGGGTGAAGGCATGGACGCCTGGCTGCACTGGCTGGAGCACGCCATGGGTCATGACCATCGCCACCACGAAGCGGCGGATGCCGAAGCCGCGCTGCGTCAGCGCGTGCAGCAGCTGGAGGCCGAGCTGGCCCGCGCCAAAGCCGCCTTGTCGGCCAACTGACGGACCGGCGCCATGTCCACTTCCGTGCTTGCCGTCGGCGCCTGGCTCAAGAACGCCGCCTGCCTGTGGCTGAACGGGCAGGCACACTGGTCACCGGTGCACGGTGACCTGAGCGACCCTTCGGCCTGCGAAGCGCTCGAGCGTTCGGTTCAGGTCCTGCTGCAGGAGACGGTGGACGCCGGTGCCCCCGTGCGTGCCATCGCACACGATCTGCACCCCGACTTCTTCAGCACGCAGCTGGCCATCGCCACCGCCGATGCGCTCGGTGTACCTGCCATCGGTGTGCAGCACCACCACGCGCATCTGGCGGCCGTGGTCGCCGAGCACGGCATCACCGAACCGGTGGTGGGTCTCGCGCTCGATGGCGTCGGGCTTGGTCTGGACGGCACGCCCTGGGGCGGCGAACTGCTGTGGCTCGATGGCGCACAGTGGCAGCGCCTGGGTCATCTGCAGCCGCTGGCTTTGCCGGGTGGCGACCGCGCGGCGCGCGAACCCTGGCGCATGGCGGCCAGCGCGCTGCACGCGCTGGGGCGCGGTGACGAGATCGTGCCGCGCTTGGCTGCCGTGGCTGGTGAATCGGTGGCGGCCGGCGTGCGCCAGATGCTGGACCAGGGCCTGAACAGTCCGATGACCAGCAGCGCCGGACGCTGGTTCGACGCTGCTGCCGGCGCATTGGGTCTCTGCCACCACCAGCGTGACGAGGCCCAGGCCGCGATCGCGCTGGAACAGGCCGCAGCCCGTGGCCTGTCGCGGCGGCCCGATGTGCCGCCGCTGCCCGGTGCGGTGCAACACGCCGACGGCCGCATCGACCTGCGGCCGGTGCTCGCCCAGCTGTTCGACGCTGCCGATACCGATGCGGCGGCAGCCGGTTTTCATCTGGCGCTGGCCGATGCGCTGGCCATGGGGCTGATCACCGCTGCGCGTCAACGCGGCATCCGCACGGCCGCCCTGGGCGGTGGCTGCTTCTTCAACCGCATTCTGCGCGAGCGCACCGTGCGCCGCCTGTTCGATGCGGGACTCACCGTCCACCTGCCCGGTCCGTCCGGCTGTGGCGATGCCGGGCTGGCCATCGGTCAGGCCTGGGTCGCCGCGCGGCAACTCGCGAGAACCACCACCCAAACCCCTGCCCTGGAGACCGTCCCATGTGCCTAGCCATTCCCGCGCTGCTGGTGGAAAAGCGCCCCCACGACCAGGCGCTGGTCGACCTGGGCGGCATCCGCAAGCCCGTCTCCATCGCGCTCGTGCCCGAGGCGAATGTCGGCGACTATGTCATCGTGCACGTCGGTCATGCCATCGGTGTACTCGACCCCGACGAGGCGCAGAAGACCCTGTCCATGTTCGCCGAGATGCAGGCGGCCGAGGAGGGGACCAGCGCCGGGCCGCCCCAAGCTGGGCCAGCCCCCTCGGGGGGCAGCGAACCACACGAAGTGGGGAGCGTGGGGGTGCTGTCATGAAATACATCGACGAGTTCCGCGACGGCGCGCTGGCCCAACACATCGCCGAACGCATTGCGGCGGAAGTGAAGCCTGACCACCAGTATCGCTTCATGGAGTTCTGCGGCGGCCACACGCACGCCATCAGCCGTTACGGTGTGCTGGAGCTGCTGCCGCCCAACGTGCGCATGATCCACGGCCCCGGCTGCCCGGTCTGCGTGCTGCCGATTGGCCGTGTGGACCTGGCCATCGAACTCGCGCTGCAGCACGACGTGATCCTCTGCACCTATGGCGACACCATGCGCGTGCCGGCCTCCGGCGGCTTGTCGTTGACGAAAGCCAAGGCGCGCGGCGGCGACATCCGCATGGTCTATTCGGCCGGCGACGCGCTGCAACTGGCACGCGACCACCCCGAGAAGCAGGTGGTGTTCTTTGCCATCGGCTTCGAGACCACCACGCCGCCGACCGCACTGGTCATCCGCGAGGCCGCAGCATCGGGGCTGAAGAACTTCAGCGTCATGTGCAGCCACGTGCTGACCCCGCCCGCGATCCGCGCGATTCTCGATGGTGGCCGACCCAGCGCCGGGCCGCCCCAAGCTGGGTCAGCCCCCTCGGGGGGCAGCGACC
>SBFU01000117.1 GCA_006227785.1 Burkholderiales bacterium | reverse complement strand
GAGCGCTTTCTTCTTACAGCTCATAAATCCTCCTGGTTCTCTCTGAATGGAAGGGGTCTTGGTCGAGGGTCAGGTAAGACTTCGCCCGGCCCGCTGTCGTTGCAACTTATTCGGCATTGGCCTGCTTGAGGCCGCCACTGCTTATTTTGTTGCCGAGTCTTGCGTAATACACAGCCAGTTCTTCTATCTCCTCGCGCGTGAGCGCTGCGGCGATGATTCTCATGCGGCTGTAGACGTCGTTGGCTCGCTTTCCGCTGGCGTAATCGCGCATCGTGTCAACGAAGTACGGCACATTTTGCCCTGCAATTGCAGGGACATCAATAATGGCGCCCTGGCCCCAGCGACCATGGCATGAAGCACATGGTTGTATTAGCCGTTTCTTATCTCCGCGATAGATCAGGCGTACCGTCGCTGGGCTGATCTCGTCTTCCTCGTTTACATCCACCACGGGCAGCGGCTGACTGGCGTACCACGCCGACAAAGCGGCCAGCTGTTCGTCGGTGAGGCGCTCGACGGCTGCCTGCATCCGGCGGTTCTCGTGCTTGCCGTCCTTGTAGTCGCGCAGTTGCTTGTAGGTGTAAGCAGCCACCTGGCCGGCGAGGGTCGGGTAGCGGTCGCGATCGGGCGTGGCGCCGGCCGGGCCGTGACAGGCCGTGCAGGCGTAGGTCTCCTCGGTCTCGATCGTCTCCAGCTTGGCCCCGATCTTCGAGTCGGCCCGCTGCACCAGGCGGTGCGTCTCCACAGTCCATGCGACGTTGGAAGAGGGCGAACCGGCAGCGGCGGACGGCAGCAGGCACGCGGCCAGCGCCCAGGCGGCCAATGGCTTGGGCCGGATCTGCATCAGTAACCCCATGGCAGTGAACCATGGGTGTCGAGCACCATGAACTGCATGATCGGGTAGCCGTATGCAACCACCATCCACACCGCCAGGATGCCGTTCCAAAGGGCGTAACCGTTCAGCGACCTCGGTACGGTGAGCGGCGGGCGTATGGCGACCGCCCAGTCGTCGCCATTGGTGCGCTCGACCCTGGAGGTGAGGTGGGACAGCACGAGGTTCGCGACGAACAGCAGCGCGGAAAAGACCAGGATGGCGCCGCCCACGATCATGGCGAGTTCGTGCGGTGCCCACTGCTCCACCAGCGGCGAGTCGTAAGGGGTGGACGACACGCGGCGCGGCTGTCCGAGCAGGCCGAGGACATGCCAAGGCATGGTCAGCACGAGCATGCCCAGGGTCCAGAGCCAGAGCTGCAGGCTGGCCATGCCGCGCGACAGCAGGCGCCGGCCGGTCAGCTTCGGCCACAGGTAGTAGGCGACGGCGAGGTACATGATCACCGTGGTGCCGCCGAAGATCAGGTGGAAGTGGCCGGTGACCCACTGGGTGTTGTGCACCAGCGAGTTCATCTGGTAGCTGGCGTTTACCATGCCGCCGAAGCCGCCGGCGATGAGCATGAACAGCGCCATCATGCCGGCCACCACCATCGGTTCTTTCCAGTCCAGCGCCCACAGCCAGCCGAAAAGGCCTTTGCCGCCACGCAGGCGCCCCGCGCCCTCGAGCGAGGCCAGGATGGTGAAGCCGGTCAGCAGCGTCGGGACGGCGACCGCGAAAGTGCCCAGCATGTGCAGGAACTTGAACCCGGCCGCCTGCTGCGGATCCATGTACAGATGGTGAAAGCCGATGGGCACGCTGATCACCATCAGCATGATGAACGCGATGCGCCCCAGTTCGTCGCTGAACAGGCGCCCGCCGGCGGCCTTGGGCAGGATGCTGTACATGGCGATGTAGGCCGGGAACAGCCAGAAGTAGACGATCGCGTGCAGCGTCCACGAGAACAGCGTGCGCGCCAGTCCCGGGTCGACGGTCGCCTTGAGACCCAGCGACCAGGGGATCAGCTGGAAGATCATCTCGATCGCCACGCCGGCGCTGGTCCAAAGCCACATGATCGCGTTGGCCGTGGTGCCGTACATGGCGAGCGGCACCACCTGTCCCGGATGCTCGCGCTTCCAGCGCACTGTGGAGACGATCATCTCCAGGCACCACAGCCAGGAGCCGATCACCAGCAGGGTTGCGCCGATGTAGAAGGCAGGGTGCGCCTTCATCGGTGGATAGAAGGTGTAGAGCACCGACGCCTGCCCGCTCAGCAGGGGCACTGCCGCCATCAGCGTGCCCGCGAGCGAGATACCGAAGGCGACCCAGGCGAGGCTCTTGCTCCACAACGGCCGCCTCAGCGCGCTGGTCGCCGTGTAGTAGCCGAAGCCCATGATGAAGAACACGGTGAGGACGAAGCCCATCAGCACGCCGTGGGTCGACACCGAGGCGAAGTAGAGTTCGTGCGACTCGAACTCGGGGAACAGGCCGCTGCGGTTCACCACCTGGTAGAGCCCGAGGAGCATCGCGACGAAGAAGGCCGCGAAGGCGACCCAGAAGTTCGCCATGACCACCGAGTTGGAGCGTTCGTACATCGACTTCTGATTCCCTGCTCAACGGCTCCGGTTCAGTCGGCTGGCAGCACGCGCAGTCTCGACCACATGTAGTCGTGCCCCAGCCCGCAGTACTCGTTGCACAGGAACAGCGCCTCGCCGGTGCGCGAGAACTGCGTGTTCACCTCCGAGACGTAGCCGGGCACGATCATGGTGCTCATGTTGGTGAACGGCACGTGCACCCCGTGCAGGACGTCGGGGGTGGTGATGCGGAACTTGACCGGGGTGTTCGCCGGCACCTCGATCAACTGTGGGTAGAAGGCGTATCGCGCCGCGACCATGCGCACGGTCACGCTGCCGTCGGGGTTCGTGGTCACGCCGAGGTTGTCCTCGGCGAACTCGCCGGACAGGTGCAGGGTCTTGGGGTCGATCGTCTCGACGTTGCTCGGCGGGTGCAGGTTCATCACCACCGCGGCGTAGGTCATGGAGGCGATCATCACCACCGTGATCAGCGCCACCACGTACATCCATTTCTTTTCCAGCGGGTCGACGTGCACGGTGCACTGCTCCGTTCAGTTGACCGGACCGTGGGACATGTAGATCCCGAAGAAGAAGTACAGCCAGGCGGCCAGCATGCCGAGGCCGATCACCAGGATGATCGCCCAGGTCCCACGCGGCGGCTCCTCGAGTATCCGTTTCTGCTCTTCTTCCGAAACCGGCGTCATTCGCTGTCCTGCGGGAGCCTGCCCGATGTCCTACGAGCGCCTCAAGATATACGTCCGGAATCCAGGAGGAAAGGGGCGGGAATTATTTAAGTGTCTGGTAATAAAGAAAAATAAACTG
>SBFU01000021.1 GCA_006227785.1 Burkholderiales bacterium | reverse complement strand
CTCAAGATGAAATCCTCAATGCATTCCTTCCTGTTGCTGTGGTTACTTCTGGCAGGTTTTTCGGTGTTGGCCCAGCCGGTGTCGCCCTACACGTTGCGCCACGGGGACGCCCTGACCGTCTCCGTTTGGAAGGAGGAGGCGTTGAACATGGAGGTGCGCGTTCTTCCGGACGGCAGCATCACCTTCCCTCTGGCCGGTCGGGTCGAGGTGGCCGGCCTGACGACTCCGCAGGCGGAAGAGCGCATTGTCGGCAAGATCAAGGCATACATTCCCGAAGCGGTGGTGACCGTGGCGGTCACAGGCATTGATGGCAGCAGGGTGTACGTGCTGGGCAAGGTGGCCGAGCCGGGTCCGGTGACCCTCATGTCTCCTTCCACCACGGTGCTGCAGGTGCTCAGCCAGGCGGGGGGTCTGGACCGCTTTGCCGATGGAAACGCCATCCGGGTTCTCCGGCAGACCAGCAGCGGGCCGGTGGTGCTGCCGGTCCGTTACAACGACCTGATTCGGGGTGAGGCGCTGGCGACCAATGTGGTGCTTCAGCCTGGCGACACCATTCTGGTGCCATGACCATGAGCAAGCCCCATGCCTTCCTGGGCCTCTCGGTCATCTTGTGCGCAAGTGCGGTCCATGCCCAGCACTCGGTGCGCGTTTCGGCAGAGGTGGAGCGGATTGAGAACCCCTTGTTGTTGAGCGCCAGTCCGGGTGGCGTGACCGTGCTTCGGCTGGAGCCTGAATACACCTACGAAGTGCAGGATGCGCGTACCCGTTCAAGGCTGTCTCTGGGTGCCGTCCTTGAGAGCTCGAGTGACACCGCGCTGCTTGCCAGCCGAACTTACCCCAGTCTGGGCTACACATGGACTCATGGCTGGCCCACGTCCAGCCTTGAGTTGCGGGCCAGTCTGGCGGAGTCGGCCACCCGAAACACGGAGTTCGAAGAACTGGGGCGTGTCACCGTCGACAGCCGGGAGCGCTCGCTGCTTGCGGGTGCACGATGGAGTCAGGAACTGACGGCGCGCACACAACTGGTACTGGACGTGACCAACGCCCGGGTCAGTTATGACCCGTCGTTGCTGCCAGATTACCGTGAGCTTGAGGTGTCCGGTCAGGTGTCCTGGGAGGCCAGTGAACGGCTGTCGTACTATTTGGAACCATCGTACGCTCGGCTGGACATATCCGGTGCGGTCGCGGACTTGACGCAGAACCGTTGGCTCGCCGGAGTGCGAAGCGAGTTGACACCCGCCTGGTCTCTGGCGGCCTTTGCCGGACAGGTCCGCACCCGTGGATCGGAGTCCTCGACAGATGGTGTCGGCGGTTTCCGGCTGGCATACGCCGGCAGCCGGCTGTCGTCAGGGCTCGAATGGTCGCGCGACGTTACCGTCAGTGTCTCCGATGCCGCCTACGTCAGGGCCGATGCTCTGACCATGCGCCTCGGCTTCCGGGTCAGCGAGAGTGCCACGCTGTCGGCCAGCGTGGCGCGCAGCGATTCGGAGGGTGTCGGGGGCTCCCGGGGACAGGTGTCCGCCTTGTCGCTGGAAAACGAACTGGCACCCAACTGGTCGGCGACGCTGGGGGTCGAGGATCGCAGATCAAGGCCTGACTCCACCGGCGAGACTGCCAAGGGATGGGCTGTGCGGGCAGGCTTGGTCTATGTCTATCCTGGTCGCTGAAGGCAAGGCACATGTTCGGCGACTACGAGCTCTCCTTCCATGACTACCTGTCCATCCTGCGCCGGCGGGCGCTGGTGATGATCTTGACCTTTGGAGCGGTGCTGACGGCGTCGGTGGTACTGGCCTTCCTTCTGCCGCGTGCCTATGAATCCACGGCGACCATCCTGGTGGAGGGGCCTCAGGTCCAGGTGGCCGTTGGCGACCGCGCCGGTCAGGCCCGTCCTGAAGACCGTATCGACCTGATCCGCCAGCGGCTGATGACGCGTGAAAACCTGGTCCGGATCGCTGACCGGCACGAGCTCTTTTCCACCAATGGCGAGAGAGCACTTTCGGATTCGGATGTGGTGGATGCCATGCGGGCCAGCATCCGGCTTGACTTGAACCTGGGAGCGGCAGCCAACCCGTGGGCTCCGAGGCCGTCCTCGCTTTCTTTCAACCTGTCCTTCGGGCATGGCGACCCTGCCAAGGCCCTCGCAGTCACACAGGAACTGGCAGACCTGTTCCTGTCCAGCAACCGGCAGGAACGGGTGGACCAGGCCTCGCGCACCACTGGATTCCTGAGCGCCGAAGCCCAGCGGGTCCGCCAGGAACTGGAGGCGCTGGAAGCCCGAATCGCCGCTTACAAGTCGCAGCAGGCGGGCGCCTTGCCCGACAACCTGGCCCTCACCTTGGGAGGGCTCCAGAGCATGGAAGCCGACCTGCGCAGCACGGAACGGGACTACCGTCTTGCACTGAGCGAGTTGCGCTCGCTGGAGGTTGATCTGGCGGCGGCGAGACGGGGCGTGACCGCGCCCGGCGTGCTGGATGACCCGGGACCGAGCCAGGCCGAGCAGGACCTGGAGCGCGCGCGCGCCGAACTGGCCGGCCTGCGGGCCATCTACACGGAGACCCATCCCGATGTGCGGTCCTTGGTGCGTCGCATCCAGGGGCTGGAGCAGGCGGTGGCCACTGAGCCTCGGGTTCAGACGCCGACCCGATCGGCTGCCCGGGAGCAGGCGGGTCTGGTCGTGTCGCGACTGGAAGCACAGGTGGAAGCAGCGCGCAACCGGGTGGAATTGCTGGCCAGCCAGCAGTCCGGCTTGAGGGCGAGCATCGGGCAGCTTCGGGCACAGGCCGCCAGGGCGCCGCAACTGGAGCGTCAGCTGGCAGGACTCCAGCGCGACTACGATGCGGCACAGGCCAAATACGAGGACCTGCGGAGCCAGTTGCTGTCTGCGCAGGTGGTTGAGAACCTGGAAGGCGAACAGCAGGGTGAGCGCTTCACGCTGCTGGAGCCGCCTCTCATGCCCGAGTATCCGGTCAAGCCCAGCCGCAAGAAGATTGTGGCCGCAGGCTTCATGGCCGCGGTTGGTGCCGCACTGGGCATGGCCGTGTTGCTGGAGATGCTGTTTGCGCGTGTCTGGGGCGCCAATGCCTTGTCGGCGGCTGTCAACCAGCGCCCCCTGGCTGTCATTCCGTACATTCCCACCAGCGCCGAAACCCAGGCGGTTCAACATTGGCGCAAGCGTGCGGTCTGGGTCGCCCTCGTGTCGGCGCTGGTGGTGTTGCTGTTCATTCATTTCTGGGTCATGCCCTTGCAGACCATGCTGATTTCT
>SBFU01000493.1 GCA_006227785.1 Burkholderiales bacterium | reverse complement strand
GACCGGCTGGCGCGGCTCTCGGCCCGCCCGGGCTTCCGTTTTGTCCGGCTGGATCTGGCCGACCGGGTGGAAGACCGGCTGGCGCGGCTCTCGGCCCGCCCGGGCTTCCGTTTTGTCCGGCTGGATCTGGCCGACCGGGTGGCCACAGCCGCCCTGTTCGCCGCCGAGCGCTTTGACGCCGTGTTGCACCTGGCAGCCCAGGCCGGGGTGCGCTATTCGGTGGAGAACCCGCTGGCCTACCTGGACAGCAACCTGGCCGGCACGCTCAATGTGCTGGAAGGCTGCCGGCACGCCGGCGTGCGGCATCTGGTCTATGCCTCGTCGAGTTCGGTCTATGGCCAGGGCAACCCGATGCCGCTGCGCGAGGATGCGGTGACCGACCGCCCGGTCTCGCTCTACGCGGCCAGCAAGAAGGCCAATGAGGTGATGGTCCACAGCTACAGCCACCTGTACGGGCTGCCGGCCACCGGGCTTCGCCTGTTCACGGTATATGGCCCCTGGGGCCGACCCGACATGGCGATTTTCAAGTTCGTGCGGGCGATCGAGGCCGGTCAGGCCATCGAGGTCTACAACGGCGGACAGATGCGTCGCGACTTCACCTTTGTGGGCGACGTGGTGGAGGCCTTCGTGCGGGTGCTCCACCGTGCGCCGCAAGGCCAGGCGGGCGAGACCCCGCACCGTGTGCTCAACGTCGGCAACAATCAGCCGGTGCTGCTGAACGACTTCATCGCCCACCTGGAACGCGCGATCGGCAAGCCGGCCATCCGCCAGCTGCTGCCCATGCAGGCCGGCGACGTGCCGGACACCTGGGCCGATGTCGGCCGCCTGCAGGCCCTGACCGGCTGGAGTCCGGCCACCGATGTGGGCACCGGTGTGCAGCGTTTTGTGGACTGGTACCGCGCGTACGCGAAAACCCGGCCGGCGGTGCCGCCCGGTGAGACACCCGACGCCGCGGCGCACGCGGGCACTGTCACCGGTCCGGTCTGATCAGGAGTGATGCCATGAGGGTGCTGGTGGTGGAAGACGACCCGGGCATTGCCAGCGGTCTGGCAACGGCCTTGCGTGCCGATGGGCATGCACCCGATGTCTGCGGCAACCTGGCAGGTGCCTGGGCGGCGCTGCGGGTGGAGGCGTTTGACGCGCTGCTGCTGGACCTGGGGCTGCCCGACGGCGACGGCCTGGACCTGCTGGCCCGCCTGCGGCGTCAGCCGACCCCGGCCAGCGAGGGTCACCCGGGCACGCCGTCCGATGTACCGGTGCTCATCATGACCGCGCGCGACGGCGTCAGCGACCGGATCGCCGGACTCGACAGCGGGGCCGATGACTACATCGTCAAACCCTTTGACGCCAACGAAATGCTGGCGCGCCTGCGCGCCATGTTCCGCCGCGCCGGCGGTCGAGCCCGCCCCCAGATCGAATACGGGGCGCTGGTGATCGACCCGGCGGCCCACACCGTGACCCGGGACGGCGTCCCGGTCTCGATCGGCGGGCGCGAGTTCGCCCTGCTGCTCGCCCTGCTGCAGGACCGGCCCCGGGTGATGTCCAAGGCCCGCCTGGAGGCCGCCCTGTATGGCTTCGGCGAAGGACTGGAGAGCAACGCGATCGAGGTGCACGTTCACCACCTGCGACGCAAGCTCGGCGATGGGCTGATCCGCACCGTGCGGGGGGTCGGCTACTTCATTCCGGAGCAACCCGGATGAAGACGCGCAGCACGCTCAGCCGGTACCTGTGGTTCTGGTCGGCGGCGGCGCTGGTCCTGGTCTGGCTGCTGATGGCGGCTTCGACCTGGAGCACCGGCCGCCATGAGGCACGCGAGATCACCGATGGCAAACTGATCTCCGTCGCCCGCCTGCTGCTGGCACCCCAGGACCAGCAGTCGCTGGACACCCCCAGCAACCAGGCGGCCCACCGCCGCGACTACGCGATCGAGTTGGCCGTGCTGCGCTGGGAAGGCGGCCGGCTGGTGGAAGACACACACGGCTTCGCGACCGCGCTTGGCCTGCGATCACCGCCGACCCCGGGACTGTCCAGCGTGCGGGTGGACCCGGCGCACGGCCAGGGCGAGTGGCGCATGTACGCCGCCACCTCGCCCGACAACCGCCAGGTGGCGGTGCTGGTGGACATGGAAGACCGCCACCGCCTCAACCTGGAGCTGGGTCAGCATGTGGTGCTGCCCGTGCTGGTGCTGCTGCCGCTGGTGATGCTGGCCCTGTGGTGGGCCGTGCGCCGTGGCCTCAGGCCGCTGGGGCAACTCTCCGACCAGGTCCAGTCGCTGGACACCGCGGCGGGCCAGCGACTGGACACGGAGCACCGCTACCAGGAATTCGCCTCCACCGTGAGCGCCATCAATGGCATGGTCGACGCCCTGCAGGCGCAGGCCCAACGCGAACGCGCCTTTGCATCGGATGTCGCCCACGAGCTGCGCACACCGCTGGCCTCGATCGCCCTGGGGGCGCGTGCGGCACGCGCGGCACCCACGGCCGAGGTGCTCGACCGGCTGGAGGAAGATGCCCTGCGGGCGGGGCGGATCCTGCAGCAATTGCTGGACCTGGCACGCGCTCAACGCGACCCGCCGCTGTCGCTGACCACCACAACGGACGTGTGCGAAGTGGCGTCCTCGATCATCGAGGCACACGTTCCGCTGGCCTATGAGCGCGACCAGGAGCTGGCCCTGCAGGCGCCGGACCATGCCGTCCATCTGCCCGTGCCCCGCACCCTGCTGGAGCTGGCCCTGCGCAACCTGATCGACAACGCCATACGGCACACGCCCACGGGCACCCAGATCCGGGTCGACATCGATCACTCGGGCGACAGCACCGTGGTCTCGGTCAGCGATGACGGCGGCCGCGTGAACGGACCGCCCACCCCCGCCAGCGGCGGGTTGGGGCTGGGGCTTCGCCTGGTGGAACGCCTGGCCGAGCGCATGGGCGCCCGGCTGGAAAGCGGCCATGCCCAGTCCCCCATGACGACCCGCTTTGCGCTGCGCTGGGCAGGCCCGGAGACCCCAACCGGATCCTCGTCCACATGAACACCAAGCCAACGGGTTGGCGCCGGATCATCAGCGCAGGGGGCCACTCGGTCCGTGGCCTGCGTGCCGCCTGGCACGAACCCGCCTTTCGCCAGGAACTGCTGGGCGCTGCCGTGCTGCTGCCATTGACACCTTTTCTGGCGCGCAACTGGGCCGAAGGGGTGCTGCTGGTCGGCGTGCTGGCGCTGGTGCTGGTGACCGAGCTGCTCAACACCGCGGTCGAGTCGGTGGTCGACCGCGT
>SBFU01000035.1 GCA_006227785.1 Burkholderiales bacterium | reverse complement strand
GGTGGTGGTTGCTACAGCCGCCCGGCAGCCGCCCCGCGTGCGGCGGCGCCGGCAGCGCGTCAGGCACCCGCTCCGGCCGCGGCGCGCCAGTCCAGCGGTTTTGACGACATGGACGACGACATCCCGTTCTGACGCACAGTCCCTGATGCCGCGTCTTCCTCCCGGACGCGGCCTTTGACCCGCCCGGCCTCGCGGCCTGGCGGGTTCTCTTTTTTCCGCTGGTGTTGAAGACGGGGAGTCAAACCCGGCACAATCCCTCGCATGAGCCCTTCAGACGCAGCCTCCCGCTCCTTGCCGGCCGACGACCCGCTGCGCCGCCTGCTGCACGACGAGGTGCACGCCCGACCGACCGCACGTATCCGCCTGCCGGCGCTGGTCGTTTTCGTGGCGGTGGCCAACGAAGACGTGAGCCGCGAGCAGGAGTGCGAACACCTGCGTCGTCTGCCAGGGCAGCAGGGCCTGCAGCCGCAGGACCTGCAGGGCCATTTCCTGCGCCTGAGGATGCCCGGTTACACACTCAAGTGGGAGCGGCACACCGAGTTCACCCGTTACTCGCTGGTGCAGCCTCTGCCGGAAGGGGCGACGCTGGGTGCACGGGATCCCGAGCTGCTGTCCCAGATCGTGCTGCCCTCGGACTGGCTGGCTGGCATCCCCGGCCGCACCTTTGCCGCCATCAAGCTGGCCATGCTGCACGGTGACCTGGCCGAGCCGCAGGCCACCCTGGACATGGCGCGCACCTGGCTGGGCGAACACACGGTGGTCGGTTCGATCATGGGGAACCAGGCCCACTCGATGGTGGTGACCGACTTCATGCTGCGCGACAGCGGTTTCGAGCGCATGCTGGTGGTGGCGCCGCCGTCGACCACCGAGACGCGGGCCGGCCGCATCTCGCAGCGCGTGCTGGAGATCGAGACCTACCGCCTGATGGCCTTGCGCGGCCTGCCGGTGGTCAAGGAGCTGGGCCCTTTCCTGGCCGACAGCGAACGGCGCCTGGCCGACATCACCGCCCAGCTCGAGAGCAAGACCACCAGCGACGAGGACCTGCTGGAGACCCTGGTGTCGCTGGCAGCAGGCATCGAACGGGTCACAGCAGAGCATGCCTACCGGTTCTCGGCCACCCGGGCCTACGACGCGCTGGTGGGCCAGCGCATTGCCGAGCTGCGCGAGCAGCCGATTCCAGGCACGCAGACCATCGGCGAGTTCATGCAGCGGCGCCTGTCACCGGCCATGGCCACGGTGGCGGCCACGGCGCAGCGGCTGGCTTCGCTGTCCGAACGGGTCAACCGGGCCAGTTCGCTGCTGCGCACCCGGGTCGACATTGCCACCGAAGGGCAGAACCGGCAACTGCTGGAAAAACTCACCAGGGGGCAGGAACTGCAGCTGCGCCTGCAGAGCACGGTGGAGGGCCTGTCGATCGCGGCCATCAGCTATTACGTGGTGAGCCTGTTGCTGTACCTGGGCAAGGCCGGCAAGGCGGCCGGCCTGCCGATCCACCCCGAGCTGGCCGCAGGTGCCCTGATTCCGCTGGTGCTCTGGGCGGTGTGGCGCACCACGCGCAAGATCCACGAGAAGCTGCACGCGGGATCCTGAGGCGCTCGCCTCATGCGGTCGGAGCGTCGAGGCCGAACTGCTTGAGCTTGCGGTAGAGTGTGCGCTCGCTCATGCCCAGCTGGGCGGCCAGTGAGGCCCGGCTGCCCCGGTGCCGTGCCAACGCCTCGCGCAGGGCCTGGCGCTCCAGGCCCCGCAGATCGGACACAGGAGGTTCTTGACCGGCTGGTGCGACGGGGCGCCGCAGCCGGCGCCCGGTGGCAATCGCCTCGGACACGTGTTCGGCTTCGATGCGGTCGCCGTCACACAGCAGGGCGGCGCGCTCCAGCAGGTTGCGCAGTTCGCGCACGTTGCCGGGGAAAGGCTGGCCCTCCAGCAGGCGCAGCGCTGTCGGCGTCATCTCCAGCCGACGCGGGGCCGCCACCCGCTCCAGCAGGGCGGTGGCCAGCAGGGCCACATCGCCGGTGCGCTCGCGCAGCGGCGGCAGCGGAATCGGGAAGGTGCACAGGCGGTAGAACAGGTCTTCGCGGAAACGCCCGTCCTGCACCATGGTCTCGATGTCGCGGTGGGTGGCCGAGACGATGCGGATGTCGGTGTGGCGCAGCTCGGTGCTGCCCACGCGGCGGTAGGTGCCGGTTTCCAGCAGGCGCAGCAGTTTGACCTGCATGGGCAAGGGGATGTCGCCAACCTCGTCGAGGAACAGGGTGCCGCCGCTGGCCGCCTCGACCAGGCCGCCCTTGCTGGTGGTCGCACCGGTGAAGGCGCCGCGTTCGTGGCCGAACAGCTCCGACTCGAACAGGGTCTCGGGCAGACTGGAGCAGTCCACCGCCACCAGCGGTTTGCCCGCACGCGGGCTGGCCTCGTGGATGGCGCGTGCCACCAGCTCCTTGCCGGTGCCCGACTCGCCCAGCAACAGCACGCTGGCGCGGGACGCCGCCACGCGCGAGACCAGGCCCAGCATGCGCTGGAACGCGGGAGACCGTCCGATCAGGCCCTGACCGGCGGCCTGACCCTGGGCCACCCGCAGGGGCTCCATCTTCTCCACGTAGAACGCCGGCTGGCCGTCCTCGCCGGGCAGGGGCGAGAGTTCGATGTTGACGTACTCCTCGCCCTGGGGCGTGTGGTGCAGGTGCAGCACGCGCTCGCGCTGGCCCGACTGGCGCGACTGGGCCAGCGGGCAGGACTCGCCGGCCTGGTCGCAGGGCACGGCGAACTGGTGCGAGACCTCGTAGCAGCGCCTGCCGATCACGCTGCGCTGCGGGCTGAACTGACGCCGGTAGGCCGCGTTGGCGGCCAGGATCCGGTACTGGGCATCGAACAGGATGTGCGGCTCGGGCAGGCCTTCAAGAAAGGCGGTGAGTTCGGGCAGGGGCTTCATGTGGGAGTGGACTGGCGAGCGGCATGCTCGGCACACCTTTCTGCCATTGTCTGCCAAGAATGGCAGACACGCCAGTCGCAGCGCTGGGCTGCAATTTGTTGATCAGACGTAAGTGCCTGTCGAAAAAAGGTTTTTTCTGATTGGTTCGGCTGGCACGGAACTTGGAATGCAGAGCCCATGCTGACGTCCGTGTCTCCCCTCCACCGGCCCCTGGTCCGCAAGCTGACCTGGGTGCTGCTGCTCAAGCTGGCTGTGCTGGTGGCGCTGTGGTGGGGCTTTGTGCGCGAGCAGCACGTGCCGGTGAACGACGCGGTGGCGGCATCGAAGCTGCTGGGTGCACCGGCCCCTCTACCC
>SBFU01000324.1 GCA_006227785.1 Burkholderiales bacterium | reverse complement strand
GGTCCACAAGCCCGAACTGCCGTCGTTCGGCTGAGAACGGATCCTGCGCCCCTTCAGCGCAGGGGGATGGCCGTGTCGCCGGCCACAGCCACGGCGGTCACCGAGTTCTGGGGTGAGCCTTCGATCACCCGGTCCGAATAGGTCAGGTACACCAGCGCATGGCGTTTGGTGTCGACCATTCGGACAATGCGCAGTCGCTTGAAGACCAGGCTGATGCGCTCGCTGAAGATTTCCTCCTGCTGGCGGATCGGCTTCGCGATGGCAATCGGGCCCACCTGGCGGCAGGCGATGGAGACCTCGGATTTGTCTTCCGCCAGCCCGAAAGCGCCCTTAAGTCCGCCGGTGCGGGCACGCGAGAGGTAGCAGGTCACGCCTTCCACCCCGGGGTCATCAAAGGCCTCGACCACGATCTTGTGGTCGGGACCGATGAACTTGAACACGGTGTCCACCGAACCGATCTCCTCGGCGTGCAAGGCGGTGGCGGACCACAGAAGAAACAGCAAAGACAGACGGCGCATGGCAGCTCCCAACAGACGTAGACCCCATTGTGAGGCCCGTCTGTCCTGCGACAGACCGCTGCGGCCTGACGGCCCCAGCCGGAGCCTCAGCGCAGCACGCAGCCCCGGGTCACCCGCAGGGCCATCTGGTGCAGTGCATGCCACGGGTCGGCTGGCCAGCCTTCGGCCTTCAGACCCTTGACGATGCCGTCCACGGTATGCGCGTCGTCGAGCCAGCGCACCAGTTGCAGGGGGGACAGGCGCGGCAGCAGCCGCTCCATGAGTTTCTCCCGTACCCCCCAGACCCGGCTCTCGCGCAGGGCCATGGGCAGGGGCCGACCCGCATCGATGGCGCTGCGCACCCGGTGCAGGGTGCGGATGTCCTCGGCCAGGGCCCAGTGCACCAGAACGGGCGCCTCTCCCTCGGCCTGCAGTCCGTCCAGCATGCGCTGAACGCGCTGGACCTGACCGCCCAGAACCGCTTCGGCCAGCTTGAACGGCGTGTAGCGGGCCACGTTGAGCACCGCCCCCTCGACCTGATCAAAGCTCAGTTCGCCCGCCGGAAACAGCAGGCCCAGCTTCTGGATTTCCTGGTGTGCCGCCAGCAGGTTGCCTTCAACACGGTCGGCAAAGAACTGGAGCGTGCGCTGGCCGGCTTCCCCGGCCTCGACCCGCTGCCCCTGAAGTTGCAGGCGCTGGGCGATCCAGTTGGGCAGCGCCGGCCGTTCGACCGTATCGACCTTCACCGTCACGCCCTGGCTGTCCAGGGCGCCAAACCAGGCCGACTTGGTGGTGGTGCTGTCCAGCCGGGGCAACAGCACCAGGGTGACGGTGCTGTCATTGTCGATGGCCGCCTCGGCCATCTGCTGCAGGGCCTCCGAGCCGTCCTTGCCCGGCTTGCCCGACGGTATGCGGACCTCGATCAGTTGCCGGTCGGCAAACAGGCTGAGCGACCCTCCGCTGGCCAGCACCGCGCTCCAGTCGAAATGGGCGCCCGCCACGGTGTGCACCACGCGCTCGGTGCAGCCCTGGGCCCGCGCTTCGGCCCGAATCGCGTCGGCGGCCTCCTGAACCAGCAGGGCTTCATCGCCGTGCACCGTGTAGAGACTGCGCAGACCACGCTTCAACTGCGCGGCCAGCTGGGCAGGCGCCACCTGCATGGCAACCGGTGTCAGCCCAGGTTGACCGCCGCCAGACGGCGCAGCACCTGTTGCACGATGTCGGTCTGCATGTCGCGGAACGACAGGTCCTGTTCGGCCGATTTGGACAGCGCAGCTGTTTCCGAAAAGCTCAGATCCCGCTCCATCAGCAACTCGTTGTCTTCAATCAGCGTGCGCCCGGACGGTGTTTCCAGACGGAACCGGTAGCGCGTGCGCAATTGCAGCTCCCGCACGCGGCCGTCGGCCGTCTGCCCCACCACGGCACGCTCGACCTGGTCCACCAGCACCACCAGCAGCACCTGCGGCGCCAGGCCCGGTGCCGCCGTGCTGCTGCCGATGGTGCGCACGCCCGACGATTCCAGGGCACCGCGCAGGGCACGCGTGACGCCGCCGTTTTCCAGTCCGGTCACCCGCATCACCTGGAAGGAGAAGGTGGGTGCGGCGCGCAAGGCAAAGCCACAGCCACCCAGCATGGCCGATGCAGCCAGCACACCAGCACCCAGCAGGCGGCGCCTCGCGGGCGCCTGCAGTTCAGGGAAATCGGACCTCATGAGCACCTCGATTAGACGACCACATTGACCAGACGACCGGGCACCACGATGACCTTTTTGGCCACGGCACCATTGGCCTGCTTGAGAAACGCCTCACAGGACAGCGCGGCCGCCTCGATGGCCGCCTTGTCGGCACTGGCGGGCACCGTCAGGCTGCCGCGCAACTTGCCATTGACCTGCAGCACCAGCTCGACTTCGTCCTGAACCAGGGCCGATTCGTCCACCTGTGGCCAGGGCGCGTCCAGAAGATCACCCAACACGCGGGCGTAGCCCAGCTCGGCCCACAAGGCATGGGCGACGTGCGGGCAGACCGGGTACAGCATGCGCACCAGCAGGGAAACGCCCTCGCAGAGCAGGGCGGCGTCGCCATCGCTGCCGTCGAAGGCGAAGTCGTCCAGCGCATTGAGCATCTTCATGCAACCCGATACCACGGTGTTGTACTGCATGCGCTCATAGTCGTAGCTGACCTGCTTGAGCACCAGGTGCAGTTCGCGCCGCAGCTTCTTGCCCTCGGCACGCAGGCCGGCCTGGCTGAGGTCGCGGCCAGTGGCTGCACGAAGGGCATCGGCCTGTTTGTGTGCAAAGCCCCAGACCCGCTTGAGGAAGCGGTAACTGCCTTCCACCGCCGCGTCGTTCCACTCCAGCGTGGCCTCGGGCGGGGCGGTGAACATGGTGTACAGGCGCGCGGTGTCGGCGCCGTACTTCTCGATCAGATCCTGCGGGTCGACACCGTTGTTCTTGGACTTGGACATGGTGCCCACGCCCTCGTAGTCGATGACCGTGCCCACGGGCAGGTCGCCGACCGCGTTTTTCAGCTTGGCGCCGACGATCTTGCCGCCCTCGTCGAGCACATGCTCCACGTCGTGCGGCCAGAAGTACTCCTTGCCGCCCTTCTCGGTGCGGCGCGAGTAGATGTGGTTGAGCACCATGCCCTGCGTGAGCAACCTGGTGAAGGGCTCGTCCACTTTCACCAGCCCCAGGTCGCGCATGACCTTGGTCCAGAAGCGCGCGTACAGCAGATGCAGGATGGCGTGCTCGATGCCGCCGATGTACTGGTCCATCGGCATCCAGTACTG
>SBFU01000346.1 GCA_006227785.1 Burkholderiales bacterium | reverse complement strand
CTGACCTGTGCAGAAACCGCTGGGTCAATACAGGCTGACCCAATACAACGAATACCGACCGCATGACGCCTTGGGAGGCGTGCCACCCAGGCAGTTCATGCCCAGATTGATCACCACAACCGGCGCACACTCTAGTAATCAACCGTCTGCTTGACAGGGGAGCTTACGCCGAGCCTCATGTGCTCACATCGCTGCCCACCGCAACACCACCCCCCACGCATGCAGTCCACCCAACACCAGACACATCGCCGATGACACCAGCCAGAAGCGCAGCGAGTTGTCGGGGAAGGCGGGCATCAGCAGCGGAAACGCCATGCCTCTGGCCAGGTAGACCGCGCTGATCAGCACCAGGGCCGGGCGGGTGAAGGGAATAAGAGGCAGCAGCCCGGCGCCAGAGAAGGCCAGCACGGCCCACACCGCCAGCAGGCTGGCGATGGCCAGGGTGACGGCGGCGGGTTGCCAGTGGCCGGCTTCGGCGGCGCGGGCCATGCGCTCGCCTGCGCCCATGAGGCGGTAGGCCGGGCCGCCAACGATGACGCACACGACATGGGCCAGGGCGGCCAGTGCGCTGCCGATGCCGGCCAGGGTCAGGAGGGTTTCACCCATGTTTTGCGGGCGCCAGGGCGCGGTGGATATGCTGGAGTTTGTGCGGGTTGCGCTGGAAGTACAGGCCGCGCACGCGGCCGTTGGCGTCCAGCTCCAGGGCGCAGACCTGTTCCAGTGCGCCCTGGGCATTCCACACCAGGGCGCCGGGCTGGCCGTTGACGCGGGCGGCGCGCAGGGCCTGTGCGCCGGGGTGGTTTTGCCAGTTCCTGGCAAAGCCCAGCAAGGCCTTGGCCACCCGCAACCGGCCACCCAGCGGGGTCGGAATGGCGCTGACCAGGCCGCCACCGTCGCTGTACAGGCGCACGTCGTCGGCCAGCAGGCCGGCCAGGGTGTCCACGTTGCCGCTGGCCAGGGCCTGGGCAAAGGCGGCCAGCAGGGCCTCGCTGGGCGGGTGGGCCTGGGGTGCAGGGGTGTGGTCGGCGTCGAAACCCTGGGCGCGCAGGTGCTGGCGCGCGCGGCTGGCCAGCTGGCGGCAGGCGGCGCTGCTGCGGTCCAGCGTGCGGGCGATGTCGTCGAAGTCAAGGTCGAACACGTCGTGCAGCAGGAAGGCGGCGCGCGCGGGTGCAGTCAGGTGCTGCAGGGCCAGCAGGAAACCCATGGACAGCTGCTGGCGCAGGCCCAGGGCGGTCTCGGGGTCGGCCGGCTGGTGGTCGGCCAGGGCGTCGTCCACCAGGGGTTCGGGCAGCCACAGGCCAACATACTGCTCGCGCCGGGCGCGGGCGCTTTGCAGGTGGTCCAGGCACAGGCGCGTGGTGGTGCGGCACAGGTAGGCCAGGGGGTCCTGTACCGTGGCGCGGTCGACCGCCTGCCAGCGCAGCCAGGCCTCCTGCACCAGGTCGTCGGCCTCGCTGCGCGACCCCGTCATGCGGTAGGCCAGGGCGCGCAGGCGGCGGCGGTGTTGTTCGAACTCGGCCAGGCTCATGCAGCCATTAGACCGGATAGGTGGACAGGTAGCGGGCAGGGATGTCCACCGGCACCAGCCAGCCGGCCATCAGGGCCACCAGCAGCGCGCCCAGCACCACACCGCCCAGCCCCAGCAGCCAGGGCAGGGCGCGGCGCCAGACGCCAGGCTGAGGTGGCCGGTGACGCTGCGCTGCGCAGGCCAGGTGCACGCCCAGCGCGGCCACGCCCAGCCCGTAGTAGGGCGCAAAGAACCAGGCCCAGGGCGTGTGCAGGCCGGCCGCCGCGAACTGGAAGTTGGTGTCCAGCTGCAGCACGGTCCGTCCCACCAGCACGGCGCCCACATGCACCAGCACAAAGCCGCCCAGCACCAGGCCAGAGACGGCCTGCAGCCGGGCCACCGGCAGCAGCGCGCGGCTGTGGCCGCCCGTCCGCAGCAGGCGCCAGGCACCGGCCGTACCCGAGGCCAGCTGGCCAGCCAGCACCAGCAGCAGCACGGGCTCGACCAGCGGGTGGCGGTAGACCAGGCGCAGCGCCTCCAGCACCTGCTGGTGGGCTGCCACACCCGCCAGCGCGGTCAGGTGGTTGCCCAGGTGCATCAGGGCGAACAGCGCCATCACGGCACCGCCCAGGCGGTGGAGGCGGCGGCGCCGGGTGGCGGCAATGGCTGCGGCGGTCAGGGTGGGCGATGTGGAAAACGGGTGTGTCATACCCCCAGGACGACGCAGCCCGGGCCGTTGTGACACGCCGCCGCGATCGGGGTGATCGGCTAAGCTGCGGCGCTTGCACACCGCTGCAGCCCAAGCGCCGGAAAACCCCTGCAAAAAGACCGCCTGAAAGTCAGCCCATGAGCGATGCCCTTGAACAAGCCCGAACCCTGTTTTTTGAGGGCAACGCGCATTTCCAGGCCGGCCGGTTGAGCGAGGCCGCCGGGGCCTACCGGCGGGCGCTGGCGCTGGCGCCGGGGCGGGCGTCGGTGCTGGCCAACCTGGGCATCACCCTGTGGCGCATGGGGAAGGTGTCGGAGGCGCTGCCGGTGCTGCGGCAGGCCACGACCGCCGACCCGACGCACGCCGAGGCCTGGCTCACCCAGGGGGTGTGCGCCGAGACGCTGGGCCTGTGGGACGAGGCCATCGGTGCGCTGCAGCAGGGCACGCGGCAGAACCCGGCGGTGGCCGCGCCGGTCTGGCTCAGCCTGGCCCATTGCTGCGGCCGCCTGGGCCGAACGGCTGAGGCGCTCAGTGCCCTGGACCGGGCGTTGGCGCAGGATGCCACGCTGGCCGAGGCCTGGAGCCAGCGCGGCAGCCTGCTGCGCGAGCAGGGGCGCCTGGCCGAGGCCGCGCACTGCTTCGAGCAGGCGCTGGCCCACGGCGCCGACGAGGCGCTGCACCGCTTCTACCTGGCCTCGGTGCGGGGCGAGGTGTTGCCACACCCGCCCGCGGCTTATGTGCAGGGCTTGTTCGACGACTACGCCGAAGGCTTCCAGACGCACCTGGTGCGGGCGCTGCGCTACCAGGCGCACGAGGTGCTGCTGGAGCCCTTGCGCGCCAGCGGGCGCCGTTTTGAGCACATGCTGGACCTGGGGTGCGGCACCGGCCTGTGCGCCCGGCGCATGCAGGGTCAGGCAGCCCGCATCGACGGCGTGGACCTGTCACCAGCCATGGTGGCCCAGGCGCGCAGCAGCGGTCTCTACCAGCGCGTGCAGGAAGGCGACCTGCTGCCCTTTCTGGCAGTGCAGGACACGCCGGTGGACCTGATTGTGGCGGCCGACGTGTTCATTTAT
>SBFU01000276.1 GCA_006227785.1 Burkholderiales bacterium | reverse complement strand
TCGACCGCCGTGACCACGGCATTTGCGCAAACCACTGCATCTTTCCCATGAGCCATACCACCGACACCCCCCTGCTCCCCAACTTTCTGGCCGGACGCTGGCAAACCGGCCAGGGCCGTGGCAGCACCCTGCTCGACCCGGTGCTGGGCACGCCCCTGGTCCGGGTCGACAACACCGGACTGGACCTGGCCGAGGGTTTTGCCTTTGCGCGCCAGCAGGGCGGCGCCGCCCTGAGGGCCTTGAGCTACGGGCAGCGGGCCGCCATGCTGTCCGAGGTGGTCAAGGTGCTGCAGGCGAACCGGGATGCGTACTACGACATCGCCACCCGCAACTGCGGCACCGTGAAGAACGATTCGGCGGTGGACATCGACGGAGGCATCTTCACGCTCGGCCATTACGCCAGGCAAGGTGAAGCCCTGGGCGACGCCCAGGCCCTGCTCGACGGCGAACGCATCCGCATGGGCAAGGACCCCGCGTTCCAGACCCAGCACGTGCTGCAGCCCACGCGCGGCGTGGCGCTGTTCATCAACGCATTCAATTTCCCGAGCTGGGGATTGTGGGAGAAGGCGGCACCGGCCCTGCTTTCCGGTGTGCCGGTGATCGTCAAACCGGCCACCGCCACCGCCTGGCTGACCCAGCGCATGGTCGAGGACGTGGTCAAGGCCGGCGTGCTGCCGATCGGCGCCCTGTCGGTGGTCTGCGGTTCGTCAGCCGGGTTGATGGACCAGTTGCAGCCCTTCGACGTGGTCAGCTTCACCGGCTCTGCCGAGACAGCGCGCCTGATCCGCAGCCACCCGGCAGTGGCCGGTACATCCGTGCGCTGCAACATCGAGGCCGACAGCCTCAACAGCGCCCTGCTGGACCCGACGGCCACCGAGGGCAGCGAGGCCTTCCAGTTGTTGGTCAAGGAGGTGGCGCGCGAAATGACCGTCAAGAGTGGACAGAAGTGCACGGCCATCCGCCGGGTGTTCGTGCCACGCGCCCTGTACGCGGCCACGGCGGCCGCCATTGGCGCCCGGCTGGCCAAGACCAGCGTGGGCAACCCGCGCAACGAATCGGTGCGCATGGGTGCGCTGGTCAGCCGCGAGCAGTTTGATGGTGTGATGGCGGGCATCGCCCACCTCAAGACAGAGGCCGAGGTCCTGTTTGACGGTGCGGCCGGCGGTCTGGTGGACGCCGACGCAGCGGTGGCCGCCTGTGTGGCACCGGTGCTGCTGGGTACACAGGATCCGGTGGGGGCGAAGGTGCTGCATGAAGTTGAGGTGTTCGGCCCGGTGGCCACCCTCATGCCCTACGACAGCGAAGCGCAGGCCTTCGACCTCATCCGCCGTGGCGAAGGTTCGCTGGTGGCCTCGGTCTACAGCGAAGACCCGGCCTTCATCGCCCGCGCCGCCGCTGAGCTGGCCGACAGCCACGGCCGGGTGCATGCCATCAGTCCGGACGTGGCCGCCAGCCAGACCGGCCACGGCAACGTGATGCCCATGAGCCTGCACGGCGGCCCTGGCCGCGCGGGCGGCGGGGAAGAGCTGGGCGGCCTTCGCGCACTGGGCTTCTACCACCGACGCAGCGCCGTGCAGGCCAGCATCGCCGCGCTCGATGCCCTGGCCGCCACAGCCACCCCGATCAGATTCTGAAGTCTTTCACGCCAGACCCATAAAACAGGAGACACACCATGAGCCAGACCGACATCACCCCGCCGCCGCAGCGCTTCAATTTCGCGCGCCACCTGATCGACGTCAACGCCGGCCGGTCCACCAAGACGGCGATCATCGATGATGCCGGCACCCTCAGCTACGGACAACTCGCCGACCAGGTGCAGCGCTGCTCGAGCGCCCTGTCCACACTGGGACTGCGCCGGGAAGACCGGGTGTTGCTGCTGATGCAGGATGGCAGCGACTGGGTGGTGAGCTTCCTGGGTGCGCTGCACGCCGGGGTGGTGCCCGTTTGCGTGAACACACTGCTGACCGCGAAGGACTATGCCTACATGCTGGCCGACAGCCGGGCCCAGGCGGTCCTCGTCTCCGGCGCGCTGCTGCCCACGCTGCAAAGCGCCATGGACAGCCAGCCCCATGAGGTGCGGCACACCATCGTCTCGCGCAGCAAGGAGGCGCTGCCGGCCGGTGCACTCGATTGGGCACAGTGGGTGGCTGCGGCGCCAACCGGCGCCGCGGCCGATACACATGGCGACGAACCGGCGTTCTGGCTCTACTCCAGCGGCTCCACCGGCGCCCCCAAGGGCACGGTGCACACCCAGGCCAACCTCTGGTGGACCGCCGAGCTGTACGGCAAGGGCGTGCTGGGGCTGCGGGAGAGCGACACCGTGTTCTCGGCCGCCAAGCTGTTCTTCGCCTATGGCCTGGGCAATGGCCTGTCATTCCCCCTGTCGGTCGGCGCCAGCGTGGTGCTGATGGCCGAGCGGCCGACGCCGCAGGCCACCTTCAAGCGCATGGTCGACCACCAGCCCACGGTGTTCTACGGCGCCCCCACCGGTTACGGCGGCATGCTGGCCAGCCCCGACCTGCCCACGCGCGAGCAGGTTTCGCTGCGCCTGTGCTCGTCTGCCGGTGAAGCCCTGCCGCGCGACATTGGCGAGCGCTGGACCGCCCGGTTCGGTTGCGAAATCATCGACGGCATCGGCAGCACCGAAATGCTGCACATCTTCCTGTCCAACCGGCCAGGGGATGTGCGCTATGGCAGCACGGGCAAACCCGTGCCGGGCTATGAGGTGCAGCTGCGGGACGAGGACGGCAGCGTGATCTCCGGTCATGACCAGATCGGCGATCTCTACATCCAGGGGCCCAGCGCCGCTCTGATGTACTGGAACAACCGCGGCAAGTCGCGCGACACCTTCCAGGGCGCCTGGACCAAGAGCGGCGACAAGTACAGCCGGGATGCCGACGGCTACTACACCTATGCCGGACGCAACGACGACATGCTCAAGGTCAGCGGTATCTACGTCAGCCCCTTTGAGGTCGAAGCCACGCTGGTGCAGCACCCCGCTGTGCTGGAAGCGGCGGTGATCGGCAAGGTCGACGACGACGGCCTGACCAAGACCAAGGCCTTCGTGGTGCTCAAACCGGGTCAGCAGGTCGCCGAGGCCGAGCTGCAGGCCTTTGTCAAGGAGCGGCTGGCACCCTACAAGTACCCGCGTTTCATTGAATTCCTGGGTGAGTTGCCCAAGACCGCCACCGGGAAGATCCAGCGTTTCAAGCTGCGCGACCTGGAGCGCAACCCGTCTGCGGCGGACCGCTGAGACCGGCCTTCGAGCCGCCCGTCAGAGAAGCCGGGAAGATAC
>SBFU01000436.1 GCA_006227785.1 Burkholderiales bacterium | reverse complement strand
AGCTGAACAGCATGGCCGTCAGGTTGGTCGGGAACCTGCGGGTCAGCACGTTGTAGTCCTGCACGCTCTGGATGTAGCGGTTGCGCGCCACGGCGATGCGGTTTTCGGTACCCTCCAGCGCCGTGGTCAGGTCACGCACCTGGTCGATGGACTTGAGCTGGGGGTACTGCTCCACCACGGCCAGCAGGCGGCTGAGCGAGCTGCCCAGCTGTCCCTGGGCGGCCTGGAACTGCTGCATGGCCTGCGGATCGTTGATCATGTCGGGGCTGACCTGGATGGCGGTCGCCTTGCTGCGGGCCTCGACCACCTGGGTCAGGGTTTCCTGTTCGGCATCGATCGCGCCCCGGATGGCGGAGACCAGATTGGGGATCAGGTCGGCGCGGCGCTGGTACTGGTTGAGCACCTCGGACCACGCGGCCTTGCTGGATTCGTCCAGTCGCTGGAATTCGTTGTAGCCGCAACCCGAGAGACCGGTGAGCAGCAGCAGACTGGCCATCAGCGCGGCCATGCGGGAGGCCAGGCGGGCGATCGACTGGGTGGGCAAGGGGTACATGTGGACTCCTGGAGTTGCGTTGACGCAGGCAAAAGGACTATACCCCCGCTCCATGTCGGGGACCGATGCACGGGCGCCACGAACAGGCCGCCCGCGCGCGGCAAAATACCGGTCATGCCCAGACTCAAGATGCCGCCCGGCACACCCGACGACACCGAGGCCGCCTTCTACGAGGCGCTGCACCACGCCGACATCGACCGGCTGATGGCCTGCTGGGCCGATGAGGACGACATCGTCTGTGTCCACCCGGGGGGACCGCGCCTGGTGGGCCATGCGGCGGTGAGGGCCGCCTTTGAAGCCATGTTCGCCAACGGCGGTGTCCAGGCGCAGCCCGAGCGGGTGCGCCGCCTGGAGACCGGGCACTGCAGTGTGCACAGCGTCGTCGAGCGTGTGGCCGTGCTGGGTGACGACGGTATCCAGGTCGCCTGGGTGGCTGCCACCAATGTTTATGTCAAGACAGGCCAGGGATGGCGCATGGTCGTGCACCACGCGAGCCCCGGCTCGCGGACCGAGCCAGTCGAGCTGGCCGATGCACGGCCACTGCTGCACTGATGGCGCCGCCTTCAGACCTGTCCGCGGCCCATGCCAGCGACGGACCAGTCGCCAACCGGGCCGCTGTGCGCCAGGCCATGGACTACCGCCCGCCGTGGTGGCTGCCGGGCGGCAACGCCCAGACCATCTGGGGCGCCCTTCGGGCCCGGCGACACTTCGGGCCGCACCCCCGCTGGCAGCGCGAGCGCTGGAACACCCCTGATGGCGACTTCATCGACGTCGATCAGGCCACCCACGCGACCGAGGCGGACGCTCCGCTGGTGGTGCTTTTCCACGGGCTTGAAGGTTCGTCGGCCAGCCAGTACGCGATCGCGTTTGCCGACTTCGCGGCCGAGCGTGGCGTGGCGCTGGTGGTACCCCACTTCCGGGGCTGTTCCGGCGAGCTGAACCTGGCGCCTCGTGCCTACCATTCGGGCGACTTCGAAGAAATCGACTGGATCCTGCGGCGCCTGGCGACAAGGCATCCACAACGGCCGCTGCTGGCCGTGGGCGTGTCGCTGGGCGGCAATGCGCTGATGCGCTGGGCCGGTGAGATGGGGGCGGGCGCATCGGCGGTGGTCCGCGCCGTGGCCTCGGTTTGTTCACCGCTGGACCTGGCGGCCGGCGGGCATGCGATCGGACGTGGCTTCAACCGGCTGGTGTACACGCGCATGTTCCTTTCGAGCATGGTGCCCAAGGCCCTGAAGAAGCTGGAGCAGCACCCCGGTCTATTCGACGGCCAGGCGCTGCGGGCGGCACGTGACCTGTACACCTTCGACAACCTGTTCACGGCCCCGTTGCATGGCTTTAGGGACACCGAGGACTACTGGGCCAGGGCGTCGGCCAAGCCGGTCCTGCCCGGCATCCGGGTGCCGGCACTGGCCCTCAATGCCTTGAATGACCCCTTTGTGCCGGCGCACTCCTTGCCCCGGCCAACCGAGGTGGGGCATCATGTCCAACTGTGGCAGCCGGCCCAGGGTGGGCATGTTGGATTCCCTTGTGCCGATGCGCGATCCCGCCTGCCGGGCCATGTCCGCCACATGCCGGAGGCGGTGGGGGGTTGGTTGCTGTCCCATGTCTGATAGCCCGGAAGACTTTGCCCATGGATGACATCGTCAAGGCGGCCATGGCCAAATGGCCCAACGTACCCCACTGCTACGGGTGGCTGGGGCTGGACGCGCGCGGCCAGTGGTACATGCGCGATGACCGCACCCAGGCCGCGGGCCCGTTTGCACTGCTGCCAGGCGAGACCGGGCCGACCAGCAAGGGCTCCTGGCTGCGCCACGAAAAGCTGATCGACTTCATTGCCCGCAACTACGCTGCCGACGAGGCGGGCCAATGGTTCTTCCAGAACGGGCCGCAGCGCGTCTATGTGGAGCTGGAGACCTGCCCCTGGGTCTGGCGGTTGCAACCGGACGGCACGGTGCAAAGCCACACTGGTGTGCCGGTACAGGTGCAGGGCAGCCTGCTCGATGAAGATGGGCATCTCTACCTTGTCACCGCCCTGGGCGTAGGGCGTGTGCACAGCGCCGACATGGCCCTGGCGGCCGACGCGGTGGAGCAGGGCCGGTGGACACCCGATGCGGTGGAGCGCCGGTCACTGGCGGCGCGCTTCGGCTACGAGCCGAGTCCCCAGCGCCGCCGGCAGGCCGGAGGCTGACCGGCACCAGCGGAAGACCACGCCGACCCGCAACAAAAAAGCCCGCTTGCTGCGGGCTTTGTCGTGTTCACCCTGGGGGGTGAAGCCGTGGTCACTTCACAGCATCGAGCATGTACTGCACGGCCGCCTGGATGTCAGCGTCCGAGGCGCTGGCTGCGCCGCCTTTGGGCGGCATGGCTCCCTTGCCCTTGATCACGCTGGCGGTCAGACCTTCCAGGCCCATGCCCACGCGTGGCGCCCAGCCGGCCTTGTCGCCAAACTTCGGTGCACCAGCCACACCGGCCACGTGGCAGACCGCGCAGGCCTGGTTGTACAGGGCCTGGCCATTGACGGCCGCCGAGGCAGCGGGCGCCGCAGCTGCAGCGGGTGCGGCGGCCACCACGGTGTTCTGCTCGCCTGAGGCGGGCATGGCCGGGGCTGCTTCGGCTGCGGGTGCCGGTGCCGCAGCAGCCGGTGCCTCGGCAGTGCCTTCGGCCGCGGCGGGGGCTGCCGGTTCGGCCATGCTGCCGCCGGCGGCGTTGACCATGTGGACCACGGCGCGACCGATCTCGAGATCG
>SBFU01000200.1 GCA_006227785.1 Burkholderiales bacterium | reverse complement strand
CCATTGCCTCAGCGGCACCCTTGCTGGGGCTGCTGGGCACGGTGATTGGAATGATCGAGATTTTTGCATCCCAGGGCGCAGACGGCGGCATGGGCACCTCGGCCGGTGGGGGTGACCCGGTGCAACTGGCCAGGGGTATTTCGATTGCGCTTTACAACACCGCATTCGGCCTGATGGTGGCCATCCCCGCCCTGATCTTCTGGCGCTATTTCCGAGCCAAGGTGGACGGCTACCTGCTGGCCATGGAAGTGGCGGCAGAGCAGTTTGCCCGCCATCTGATCTCGCACCGCCGGTCCTGAGGGACCGCGCTGCGCCCAACCTCGACCAGTAACCGCATGAACTTCCGCCCTGGATCCCGCGAAGAACCGGAAATCAACCTGATTCCGTTCATCGACATCCTGCTGGTTGTGCTCATTTTTCTCATGATGACCACGACCTACAGCAAGTTCACCGAGTTGCAGGTCAACCTTCCACTGGCCGATGCCCAGGCCCCGCGTGACAAGCCCAAGGAAGTGGAGGTCTCAATCAGCAGCGATGGACGCTATGCACTCAATCAGCAGATGCTGGAAGGAACCGGGGTCGACATGCTGACCCAGGCGCTGGCGCAGGCCAGTCAGGACAGTCGTGACGTGGTGATTGTGATCAGCGCCGATGCCGCTGCCACCCACCAATCGGTCATCAACGTCATGGACGCGGCGCGCCGGGCCGGCTTGGTGCAGATCACTTTTGCCACCCAGCAAGCCTCGAACCGCCGCACTGGCGGCAACCGCCCCTGAACGTCAAGGCGACATGAGCCAGACGCAGGCCGAGCGCCATGCCCGCTGGCAGGCTGAAGCTCAGCGGCGTGGCTGGCCAGCTTGGCGCAGGCGCCCATTGGCGGCAATGTATGGGCTTCTGTTATGGCTGCGACGCATCGCGTACCGGCTGGCCATCTTGCGCAGCGAACGCTTGCCGGTCCCTGTGCTGGTGGTCGGGAACCTCGTGGTCGGTGGTGCCGGAAAAACGCCCACGGTGCTGGCCCTGCTCGAGCACCTGAAGCGGCGTGGCTGGGAACCGGGTGTTGTGTCACGTGGTCATGGTCGCCGAGGCGTCGGCGTGCTTGAAGTCCGTTCAGACACCCTTCCGTCAGAGGGTGGTGACGAACCCGTGCTGATCCGGAAGCGGGGGTCGGTTCCAGTGTTTGTCTGCAAAGACCGCGCCGCTGCCGCAAGGGCCTTGCTGAAGGCCCACCCGCGGGTGAACCTCCTGTTGTGCGATGACGGCTTGCAACATCTTGCATTGCAGCGGGATCTGGCCGTGGCCGTGTTCGACGAGCGCGGGATCGGCAATGGCTGGCTGCTGCCGGCTGGCCTGCTGCGCGAGCCATGGCCGCCAGGCCTGCTTGGCTCGCTGCCAGACCTGGTTCTGCAGCAGCACAGGCGAGACCGGCAGCCCGCTTCCATCCCATTGCCAGCCGGCGTACCCTGCTTTGCCGGACGTCGGATGCTGTCCACGGAACTGGTCGGCCTGGATGGCCAACGCCTCCCCTTGTCTGAGCTGGTCAACAGCCGGTTTGCCGCAGTGGCCGGCATCGCGCAACCCCAGGCCTTTTTCGACATGCTGCGCCAGCAAGGGTGCCAGGCGGCACTGGAGATCCCGCTGGCGGACCATGCACCACCCGAAGCCTATGCGGCATTGCTGCGCCATTCGATGCCGGTGGTCTGCACCGAAAAAGACCTGGTCAAGCTGGCCGAATGCTGGCGGATGGGTGATCCTCCGGTATGGGCAGCACGATTGGAGCTGGCGCTGGATCAGGCCTTCTTTGACGCCGTGGATGAGCGCCTGCCGGCGGTAGCCCGCTGAGCCTCACACTTTGACCCGGGTCACCTGGGTACTATCATCACGCCATGGAAACGAAACTGCTCGAGTTGCTGGTTTGCCCGGTCACCAAAGGCCCACTGACCTTCGATCGCGACAAGATGGAACTGGTCTCCCGCAGTGCACGCCTCGCCTATCCGGTGCGCGACGGCATTCCCATCCTGCTCGAGCACGAGGCGCGAACGCTCAGTGACGATGAGATTGAGCGGAACAGCCGCCCCTCTGCCTCTGTCTGAGTGCGAGGGCATGGGAAACAGTCCGTTTTGTGTCCTCATTCCGGCGCGAATGAGCTCCACACGCCTGCCGGGCAAGCCACTGGCGGACATTGCCGGGTTGCCCATGGTGGTGCACGTGGCACGCCGTGCCGCCAGGAGTGCAGCTTCTGCGGTATGGGTGGCTGCCGACGACGACCGCATCGTTTCGGCCTGTGAGCGTCATGGTGTGCAGGCTCTGATCACCGACGCCCATCACCCCAGCGGCAGCGACCGTCTTGCCCAGGCCTGCGAGCGATTGGCGCTGGATGGCGACGATGTCGTGGTCAACGTCCAGGGCGATGAGCCCTTGATCGCACCCTCACTCATTGATGCCGTGGCGGCGACGCTGCTGGATCGACCCGACTGCGTCATGGCGACGGCGGCACACGCCATCGACGATGTCGCGGAATTTCGGAATCCCAACGTGGTCAAGGTGGTCACGGACCGCGCCGGCACCGCTTTGTATTTCAGCCGGGCACCCGTGCCCTGCTGGCGCGATGCACCCGATGACCAGGCCATCCCATCGCCTCCGCCGCTGCGACACGTCGGCATTTACGCCTACCGCGCCGGCTACCTTCGGCAATTCCCGAAGCTGGCACCCGCGCCTGTGGAGCAAATCGAAGCGCTGGAGCAGCTGCGCGTGCTGTGGCACGGTGGACGCATCGCGGTGCACCTCTGCGAACAGGCACCTGGCGCCGGTGTGGACACGCCGCAAGACCTCGAGAGGGTTCGCGCGCTGCTGGGCAGCGCGGGGCAGGGTTGAGGCCTGCCTGAGGGCTGAGTCCCCGGGCGCTGTAAGCCAGCGACGGGGATCCACATGCTATCCTTGAACGGAAGCCTGAGGCGGCCGGCCTCAGGGCGGACACCCGAGACAAGTGACCGCACCATTGATACTCAAGCAAGCCAAGGAAGACGATGAAACTGATTCTGTTGGGCGCCCCCGGTGCCGGCAAGGGCACACAAGCGACCTTCATCTGCCAGAAATACGGTATTCCCCAGATCTCGACCGGTGACATGTTGCGTGCAGCGGTCAAGGCAGGCACACCCCTGGGTCTGCAGGCCAAGTCGGTGATGGAGTCCGGTGGACTGGTGAGTGACGAACTCATCATCAACCTGGTCAAGGAACGCATTGCCCAGGCCGACTGCGCCAACGGATTCCTCTTCGACGGTTTCCCACGAACGATTCCGCAGGCCGATGCCATGAAGGCCGCGGGCGTCAAGCTCGACTACGTGCTGGAAATCGACGTTCCGTTCGAAGCCATCATCGAACGCATGAGCGGACGTCGGTCGCACCCCGCGTCGGGCCGCACGTACCACATCCGCTTCAATCCGCCCAAGGTCGAGGGCAAGGACGACGTCACGGGCGAACCCCTGATCCAGCGGGACGATGACAAGGAAGAGACGGTCAAGAAGCGGCTGGAGGTGTACAGCGCGCAGACCCGCCCTCTGGTCGATTATTACGGGCAATGGGCTCAGCGCGAACCGGATGCCGCTCCGAAATACCGCGCCATCAGCGGGCTGGGATCGGTGGAAGAGATCACCGCCCGTGCCTTCGCGGCCCTGGGCGGCTGACCCGCGACCGATCGTCCTCAGGCAGGACTGGATCGAAGCCCGTAGGTCTTGTTGCCGACAAACAGGTATTCGGCCCGCAGCAGGGCCGCGCCCTGCTCTTCCTTGAAGGTGAAGCCGACCACCGACAGAGGGGTGCCTGGGGCGATCTCAGGCAATTGCCACTGACCCAGGCGAAACAGTGGCGCCAGTTCGACTTCCCAACGACGGTCCTGGCGACGAGGCAATTGCGCGCGAGAGAGGACGGCCTTGCCATCGACCGCCGCCGACTGGGCCGGCACAGGCCGATCGGCCAGGTCGCCGGGCAGGCTCAGGCCGGCAGGCAGCTCCAGCACCAGTTCGGCGTGCGGGTTGCGCCACCTCACCTCGGTGGCGGTACCTTCCAGATAGATGGGGCGGTTCTGGTCAAAGCTGCTCCATCCATGGTGAGCCCTGGCAGATGACAACACCCCCATACCGACCGCAGCCAGAAGCAGGTCACGTCTGTCCATGAAGATCTCCTTTTTTCAAGGTCAAAGATAGGCTATCCAGCGGCCACAGGTCACCACCAGCACCCAGATCAGGGTGGACAACAGCATGAGGCCCCGGGCCCTGCCGTCCAGCAGTTCCAGCGACCTGCGACCATGAAACCATGCCGCATTGCCGGCCGCCAGCATCAGCAACAGCATCTTGACTGTGAACGCACGATTGGCCAGCAGTTCCTCGGCCTGCGTTGCAAACATCATCAATCCGCTGGCAGCCGCCATCAAAAACCCGATACCTGCCAGCGGCAGGCAGAGCCTGGCCAGAGGCCTGACGGGCAGCGCCGCTCCCAGACCCCAAAGGCGCAGCTCCAGCAAGATCAGATTGCCCATCAGCAGGCCAATGCCGATCACATGCACCACCTCCAGCATGGGGTAGGCCCAGGGATGCGCACCCAGCGCCTGCCACATGTTCAGCCTGCCATCAGATCAAGCGCCAGAGCCAGCCGTGACTTCACCGGAGACAAGCCCGCCATGCTCTCCAGTGCGTCCCCCTCGGCAGGCTGAACCCTGCCATAGGCACAGCGCGACGACCGCACCACCCTCACCCCCGCACGCTGCGCCTGGACCAGCGCATCCTGCAGGGACCGGTGCAGGCTGCCATTGCCCGTGCCCGCGACCACCAGTCCACACAGGCGCGGTGCGCCCAGGCCCTGGTTGTCGCCCAACAAGCCCCTGACCAGGAACCCGTCAGCACAGGCATGGCTGAACAGCAGCTCCACCCGAGGCAGCGCACTCAGCGCCAGAAAGGCTGCCAGCCGGTGGCGCTGATCCGTCACCCCATCGGAACCCGGCAGAGGCCAGGGACGCCATCGCCTGACCTGTCCATGCTCGATCACCCCAATCGGGCCGGCATCACCTGAATCGAATGCGTCGGTCCGGTAGGTATGGACCTTGGTCACTTCGGCGGGCCCATGGATCTTGCCGGCACAAACCACCAGCACGCCCTGCGCCTGATGATGGCGAGCCAGAACCAGGGCGTCGGCCAGATTCTGCGGCCCGTCTGGCGCCAACGCGCTTGCGGGTCGCATGGCACATGTCAGCACCACGGGTTTCGTGGGTCCCAGAAGCGCCTGCAGCAGATAGGCGGTCTCTTCGATGGTATCGGTTCCGTGGGTGATGACCAGGCCACAAACGTCAGTGCGCGCGAGGTGGTACCGGATCCTTTCGCACAGCCGCTGCCAGACCCGAAGGTCCATGTCTTTGCTGTCCACCTGGGCCACCTGCTCGCTCTCCAGCCTTACCCCTGGCTGGAGACCCAGTTCGGACACCAAATCCGCGACAGAGACCTCACCCGCAGCGTAGGAAACCAGATCATCAGCGCGCGCGGCCCTGCCAGATATGGTGCCGCCGGTCCCCAGAACCACGACCACCGGCTGCTCTTGTGCTTGTTCTGTTTGTGGCACTTGCCAAATCTCCTGGACTGAATAAAAATACAGTTACTGGATGCAAAAACAGTTTTGATGCATCCTGCATACAGACGAGGCCCCCATGCTAGACAACCTGCAGCTCGCCCCGAAACTCACCGCTCGGCAACAGCAGATCCTGCAACTCATCCAGTCCACTGTTGCCCGTACGGGTGCGCCGCCCACCCGGGCGGAAATCGCGCGCGAAATGGGGTTCAAGTCCGCCAACGCCGCCGAAGAACATCTGCAGGCCCTGGCGCGCAAAGGCGTGATTGAGCTGGTCGGAGGCACATCGCGCGGGATCCGCCTGCGCAGCGCGGACCTTCAATCGATCAACGCCGCGCGGTCCCGCCAGCTTACACTGCCATTGCCCGATTTTTCACAACTGGTGCTGCCGCTCATTGGGCGCGTGGCGGCAGGCTCACCCATCCTGGCGCAGGAACACGTCGATCAGACATTCCAGGTCGAGCGGCATCTGTTCCGGCAAACACCGGACTATCTGCTTCGGGTTCGCGGCATGTCGATGCGCGACGTCGGCATTCTGGACGGCGATCTTCTGGCCGTGCAGTCGGCCAGGGATGCCCGCAACGGCCAGATCGTGGTCGCTCGCCTCGGTGAAGAGGTGACGGTCAAGCGGTTCATGCGACACCCGGACCATGTACAGCTGCTGGCAGAGAACCCAGATTACCCCACCATCATCGTTTCACCGGACGAGCCTTTCGAGATCGAGGGACTCGCGGTCGGGCTGATCCGCAACAGTTTTCAGCTCTGAGTCAAGGGGCTCAGCGTCGGCTGCGCAGGTGGCGGGCGATGGTTCCGGGTGGCACGTTTTGAAGCCTGCCATCACGGGTCATCCCTGCACAGCCGACCTCACCGCAATCCTGCCTGTGTCCAACCCCATCCACTGGAGTTTCACATGGGAATTCGCCTTCACAACAACACCTGGCACCGTCCGTTGCGCACCCTGGACAACTGGCCACCCATGACCGATGTCTCGTCCCCGCGGTCGGTTCAACACGCTCGGCGTTGCACGCACTGGCTGGCATTGGTCTGGCAGCGGCTGCAGAGCCGCCTCACAGCGCACCGACATGAGCAGCCCGAGCCCGGCAAACCTGCAGATTGCCCATCAGAAGCAGCACCGGCACAGCACCCCGGACGCAGGCTGCGTGTCACCCGCAGAGACGAAGTCTCTGGGCGCGGCCCCAGGGGCGCGCGTCTGGTCATTTCCGGCCGCATGGCCGATGTTTGCGCCGAACTGGACCGCCTGGCCGCGCTTGAAGCGCACGGCATGCCCCAAGGGGGCTGAAACCAGGCACCCGAACAACAGACTTGGACGATCCAATCCCACCCATGCGGCTGCGTGCCAGATTCGGGGTTGGGGTTGGGCATGGTGCTCAAGGGTAGGCATCGCCTTCGCGGCACAATAGGGGAATGAACATTGTCATCCTCGACGACTACCAGGACGCCGTTCGAAAGTTGCGCTGTGCGGAGAAGCTGGAACCATACCCCGCCAAGGTGTTCACCAACACCGTCAAAGGGGTGGGACAACTGGCGGTCCGCCTGCGCGATGCAGACGTTCTGGTGCTGATTCGAGAGCGCACCACCGTCACCCGTCAATTGGTCGAGAAACTGCCGCGGCTCAAGCTGATTGCCCAAACGGGTCGTGTAGGCAGCCACATCGACATCAATGCCTGCACCGAACGTGGCATAGCGGTCGCTGAGGGCACTGGACTGCCCTTTGCCACGGCCGAGCTCACCTGGGCGCTGATCATGGCTGCGATGCGGCGCATTCCGCAATATGTCTCCAGTCTCAAGCACGGGGCCTGGCAGCAATCCGGGCTCAAGTCATCGGCCATGCCCACCAACTTCGGCATCGGCATGGTGCTTCGCAACAAGACCCTTGGCATCTGGAGCTACGGGCGTATTGGTCGTCTGGTCGCCGGCTATGGGCGCGCCTTTGGCATGCGCGTCATCATCTGGGGCAGTGAGGAGTCGAGAGCGAATGCCGCTGCCGATGGCTACGAACTGGCGACCTCCCGAGAGGCGCTGTTTGGAGAGTCGGATATCGTGAGCCTGCACCTGCGCCTGAGCGAGCGCAACGCTGCGAGCATCACCCTGGATGATCTGTCGATGATGAAATCCACGGGTCTGCTGGTGAACACCTCAAGGGCCGAACTGCTGGAACCTGAGGCCTTGCTGGCTGCCTTGAACCGGGGACGGCCGGGAATGGCGGCGGTCGATGTGTTCGAGTCGGAGCCCATACTCCAGGGGCACGCCTTGTTGCGCCTGGAAAACTGCATCTGCACGCCGCACATCGGCTATGTCGAGCAAGAGAGCTACGAAACCTACTTTTCCTCGGCCTTCGACAACGTGGTGAATTTCATCAAAGGGACACCCACCAATATCGTCAACCCAGGTGCGCTGCAGGTCAGGCGCTGATCCTCAACTCAGCTGACAGTCTGGCTGGCCACACACAAGCCACGGCTTTCTATTCGTCGGCCTTTTCTTTGCCACCTTTGCCACCTTTGCCGGGTTTGCGCGGCGGCTTGCCCTCGTCCAGAGGGGCGGAGTCCTTGGCCGAATGCAGAAAGTCCAGCACCTCGAAGTCGATCAGGTTGCTGGCTACGCCAGGCTCTTTGTCGCCAGCAACGCCAGACGACCTGGCCGTCGGCTCCACCTTGACATCCACCTCGGGCAAAGAGGCCTCGAAAGCGGACAGTTCCGCCAATTCATCCAGGTCGACATCCAGGCCCAGATTGGGCGAGGCCGGCGGGATGATGTCATGTGGCTGGGTCGGCGTCCCGGCAGCCGAAGCGGCCGCTGCCTTCAGGGGCTGAATCTTGGTGTGGCCGAACTTGGGCGGTGGTGCTTCTCCGCTGGCTTCCATGCCCTGGTCCTTGCGGATGATTTCCTTGGCCAGGGCGTGCAGCAGCAACAACTCGCGGTAGGCCTCCAGATCGAACACCTCGCCATCCTTGTCACTGGGATCCCGGAAAATGGACTGTTCGATCACGTCCAGCACCCGGGGCTGCGGCCAAAGCGCCTGAATCCGGCCCATGGCTGTTTCATAGCGTTCGAGACCATCACCCCTGTCAGAGAACTGCTCAAAGCGGGGAGCACCTGCGTTGAAGACCTCGTTGAAGCGGTCGCGCAGGGTGTCGTATTCAGAGCGGCGGTCCAGACGGTGATAGAGATTCAACAAGTCCAGGTAGGCCAGCGGACTGGGCTCCTGGCTTTCGGCCAGGTGGTTCTTGAGGACCTGGATCGCCTGCTCGTCTTCCCCGAGGGAAATGAAGAAGTCGGCTTGCTGCTGGACATCAAACAGTTCTTCGGTGGCCACCGACCTCGACACACCCATGGCACTGGGCGCAAACTCCCGGTGGTCCGAGCCTCGACGGGACGATCCGGGTTCGCTGTCAAGCGCTTCTGACTGGCTCAGAGGAGCCAACGAGGATGCGCTGCGTTGAAAGTCGGACTCGGCCGCCAGGTCAATGTCCAGGCTGGTGCTGCGGTCGCCCCTGCTTCCAGCATTTTCGAGCTCGTCACCCAACGGACGCTGGGCCACCTCTTCGTTCCACCAGGCCTTGGCCCTTGCAACCTCACGGGATTCGG